>NZ_JWAK01000016.1:0-37472 GCF_001069335.1 Streptococcus sp. 1171_SSPC | reverse complement strand
CGAATCAGGCGGTTAGAGGTTCGACTCCTCTAGGGTGCATAAAGCGTAAGCTTTAGTTCGGGAAGTAGCTCAGCTTGGTAGAGTACTTGGTTTGGGACCAAGGTGTCGCAGGTTCGAATCCTGTCTTCCCGATAGAGTAGAAAGGTCAGATGACCTTTTTTATTTTGTTTGTAACGAAAAAAGGCCGTGTGGCCTTTTTTTATAATAATTGATATTCGTCAATCAGCATGATGGTTTCTCGTCCCTTATTATCGACAATTCTGACTTGTCTTGGATAATAGGGGTCGAAGGGAATTAGGAAATCAACTGCAACTTCTAAGGGGAAGTCTTTTTGACTGAACCGCAATGTTGTTTTTCCTTTTCGATTGATAAGTTCAAATTTTAGAACTGAGTTTAAGGGATAGACATGTTTGAGGTAGTTGTCAATGACATACCAGAAACTATCAATAATATCGTCTGGTAAACTGGTCATAACCCCAAAACTAGCATAGCGACCTCGAGTATTTGTAAACGCCATAGTATCTCCCTTCCTCTTTTTATTAAGTACATAGTACTTGTTTTAGGTGGATATTGCAAGTATTAAGTTCGAAAAAAAGAGCTTTCGCTCTTTTCAACTTTATTTATTTCGCAGTTCAACATAACGGTTGTACCAAATTTTGATGTATTCCTCAGAGAAAGGACCTAATTGATTGTTGATCCAATCTACAAGGATTTTGACATTTTCTTTTAGGATAAAGTCAATGTCATCTGAATAGTTCATTTTGCGTTTATGCTGTTCGTATTCTTCTACGTCCAGCAGTTTCTTATCACCACCAGGAAACACCTTGACATCAAGATCATAATCAATATACTTTAGTGCCTCTTGATCCATATAAAATGGACTGGCTAGATTACAATAGTAGGACACTTCATTATCTCGGATCATAGCGATGATATTGAACCAATACTTCTTATGAAAGTAGACGATTGCTGGCTCTCTGGTAATCCATCTTCTACCATCGCTCTCTGTAACGAGAGTATGATCATTGACGCCGATCAGTGCGTTTTCCGTAGTTTTTAGTACCATGGTGTCCCGCCACGTTCGGTGGAGACTTCCATCATGTTTATAACTTTGAATTGTAATAAAGTCGCCTTCTTTAGGTAGTTTCATAACTTACCAACTTTCTACAATCTAAGTATATCCTCTATATTGTATCATATTTTCATGAAAATAAGGGATTTTCATGTGAATTTTTATTTAAAGGAATTCGCGAAGAGCTGTAGAAATGTCAGAGTAGTCATAGCCTTTGCGAGCAAGAGCTTGGGTGAGGCGTTGTTTGAGTTCGTAGCCCTCATATTTTCGTGAGTATTTCTGGTGCTGTTTTTCCAGTTCCTTCATAATTAGGTCGAGTGTTTGTTCTTCATCTGGCTCGATATCCAACTGGTGATAGGCTTGCTTGGCAACTTCATAACTGAAGCCTTTATTGATAAGATTTTGTGTGATTTTATCTTTTAAGGCTCTTGGTGGAAGTTTTTTAGCGTATTGTTTGGCTAATTTTTGGGCTGTTCGTTGAGCTACCTCGGAAAAATCAAATTCTGAGGTGACTTGATCAATATAGTGGGAAGAGACTCCTTTTTGAATGAGCTTTTGCTTGAGGAGATAGGGTCCCTTGTCACCTGAGACGTGATTGGATTGAAAGATAGCCCGAGTATAGGCTAAGTCATCGATCCATTTGTCCTCTTTTAGGGTGTTAATGACAGTTTCAATAGTGGATTCGTCGATTTCATGCTTGGCTAAGTAGTCGCGAACTTCTCGAGCTGTACGGGCTTTAAAAGAAAGGTGATAAAGGGCTAAATTCTTAGCATTGGAAAGCTGGGCAAAGGTTTGGATTTCCTTGAGTTCTTCCTGGCTAATTTCCTTGTCTCGTGAGAGCATGAAGCGGACGATGGTGTCTTCTGTAATGTAGAGGGATTCGGCTTGATCCAGCTCTAGAAGGTAGAGACGTTTTTTCTTTTCTAATTTGGTGATTTTCATAGGATTCCTGTTTCGTTTCGATTTTATTTTTGGTTATGATCAATCTTTCTCTCTATATTATTCGTATTATTATTGAGAAATGGTCTGTAATTCCTTGTTTTTCTTTTCAATTCTATCATATTCTAAACGAATGAGAAACTACATGGTATAATAGACATATGAATCTAAAAGTTAAACAAAGAATTCCTTTGAAAATCAAGCGAATGGGAATTAATGGAGAAGGGATTGGCTTTTACAAGAAGACCTTAGTCTTTGTGCCTGGGGCTTTAAAGGGCGAAGATGTCTTTTGCCAAATTACTGCGATTCGAAAGAACTTTGCAGAAGCCAAGCTCTTGTCTGTCAACAAGGCTTCCAAGTATCGGGTAACGCCAACCTGTGATATCTATGAGACCTGTGGGGGCTGCCAGATCATGCATCTGAAGTACAGCAAGCAGTTGGAGTTCAAAACGGACTTGCTGCAGCAGGCCTTGAAAAAATATGCTCCTAAGGGGTATGAAAATTATCTGATCCGTCCGACGCTTGGGATGGAAAAACCACAGTATTATCGGGCCAAACTTCAATTTCAGACGCGTAAATTTAAGGGGCAGGTCAAGGCTGGTTTGTACGCCCAAAATTCCCATTATTTGGTGGAATTAAGGGACTGTCTGGTCCAGGATCCGGTCATTCAGGAAATCGCTAACCATGTAGCGGAGTTATTGACCTACTACCAGATTCCGATTTCAGATGATCGGAAGCAATTGGGAGTTCGAACCATCATGGTGCGCCGGGCTCGTAAGACTGGACAGGTCCAAATGATCGTGGTGACGAGTCGGCAGATTAATTTAACAGACTTGGTGGCAGATCTAGTAGCAAAACACCCTGAAATTGTGACGGTGGCAGTCAATCTGAATACCTCTAAATCCAGCGAGATCTATGGAGAGAAGACACAGATTATTTGGGGACAGGAGACCATTCGAGAAGGGGTCTTGGATTATGAATTTTCCTTGTCTCCTCGGGCCTTTTATCAGTTAAATCCTGAGCAGACAGAAGTCCTCTATAGTGAAGCTGTCAAGGCCTTGGATGTATCCCCAGAGGATCATTTGATTGATGCCTACTGCGGGGTTGGGACCATTGGTTTTGCCTTTGCGGATAAGGTCAAGAGTGTCCGGGGGATGGACATTATCCCTGAAGCGATTGAGGATGCCAAGTACAATGCTAAGCAGATGGGGTTTGCTAATACCCACTATGAAGCTGGGACGGCTGAGGAAATTATTCCTCGTTGGTACAAGGAAGGCTATCGGGCAGATGCAGTCATTGTGGATCCACCACGTACAGGACTGGGGGTTCAATTGATTGACACCTTGTTGCGCTATGCCCCTCAAAAGATGGTTTACGTTTCTTGCAATGTTTCCACCCTGGCGCGGGACCTCGTGGACTTGACCAAGGTGTATGATGTCGTCTACATCCAGTCAGTGGATATGTTTCCCCATACAGCTCGGACAGAGGCTGTTGTGAAATTGGTCAAGAAAGCTTAATCAAATAGGGATCAACAGTGGATATTTGGCAAATCATGTATGAAAAGGCCAATCAGAGGGCCAAGGAGCTCTCCCAGGAGGAGCGTTAGATTCCAAAGATCTTAGATGAGAGAAGAATGTGAGTGTGAAAGATGGACAATAAAATTGATGTATCGATTCCCGTTGCTCAAGTCATTGATCAACATCCGGAAGTATTGGACTTGTTGGTGGAGTTGGGCTTTAAACCCTTAGCCAATCCGATCATGCGCAATACAGTTGGGCGCAAGGTTTCCTTGAAACAAGGATCAAAATTAGAAGGCACTCCTATGGAGAAGATTGTACGAACACTAGAGGCCAATGGCTATGAAGTAGTGGGGCTAGACTAATGAGTGATGAACGAATTCATGTCTTAAGAGATATCTTATTAGACCTTCATCATGGAGCTTCTCCTGAGTCGGTTCAGGAACGCTTTGATGCGACCTTTAGCGGGGTGTCTGCGATTGAGATTTCCCTCATGGAACATGAACTGATGAATTCCGATGCAGGTATCACCTTTGAGGATGTCATGGAGCTGTGCGATGTCCATGCTAATCTCTTTAAGAACGCTGTACAAGGGGTTGAAGTAACAGATACCGATCATCCAGGTCATCCGGTTCAGATTTTTAAACAGGAGAATCTAGCCCTTCGGGCCGCTATGATGCGGGTCCGTCGCTTGCTGGATAATTATGAGACGACGGAGGATCCTGAGATGATCCAGGAGATTCACAAAGGCCTCTTGCGTCAGTTGGGCTTGGTGGGTCAATTTGATCGGCATTACCGTCGCAAGGAAGAGTTGATGTTCCCCATTATGGAGCGCTATGGGCATGATTCCCCCCCTAAAGTCATGTGGGGAGTGGATGACCAGATTCGAGAACTCTTTGCGAAAGCTATGGACGCAGCCAAGAAACTACAGGATTCTGGTATTTCTGAAGTCAAAGAGCGCTTTGAAGCCTTTGCGCAAGAGTTTGAGGCTATGATCTTCAAGGAAGAATCGATCCTCTTGATGATTTTGCTGGAGGCTTTTAGCCAGGATGATTGGCTCTCCATTGCGGAAGAAAGCGATGCATATGGTTATGCTACTATCATTCCGAGTGAGAAATGGGTGCCGAAACGCGTGGACTTCAAGGAAGAAGGAGCAAGAGAGTCAGAAGGTTCAACTGAAGCACTTCCTTCTTCAAATGGAGATGAGCACTGTCAGGTCATTGAGACTCCTGAGGGACAATTGACCATAACCTTCACGCCTAAGAAAAAAGAAGAGAGCTCCGACCGCCAGCAACCACAAGCTTTTGGCCATGGATTTTTATCGGTGGAGCAGGCGAATTTGATCTTGAACCATCTACCGATGGAGATCACCTTTGTCAATAAGGATGATATCTTTCAGTATTACAATGATGCAGCGCCCTTTGAGGAGATGATCTTCAAAAGGACGCCGTCGCAGGTAGGACGCAATGTCGAATTGTGTCACCCGCCAAAATATTTGGAGAAGGTCAAAGCCATCATGCAGGGGCTTCGAGAAGGGAAAAAAGACAAGTACGAAATGTGGTTCAAATCCGAATCACGTGGGAAATTTGTCCATGTCACCTATGCGGCAGTGCGTGATGAAGCAGGAGATTTTCAAGGTGTCTTGGAATATGTCCAGGATATCCAACCCTATCGGGAGATCGATAGTGAATTTTATAGAGGATTGGAGTAAGAATGAGCTACGAAAAAGAATTTATGAAAGAATTTGAGGCCTGGATCAAGACCCAGGTCATGATCAATGAGATGGCCCTGACAGAAAGCAAGAAGGTCTATGAAGAAGATCAGGACGAGCGGGCCAAGGAAGCTATGATCCGCTACGAGAGTCGCTTGGATGCCTATCAATTCCTTCAAGGGAAGTTTGCTAACTACCACGAGGGGAAAGGGTTCCACGATCTTCCAGATGGCTTGTTTGGAGAGAGAACCTATTAAAAGCTCTTTGTGAAGGCCTTTTACTGGCTGGATTGGGCTGAAAATAGTGCAATGACTTGATTTTTCGAGGGATTGTGTTACAATAAAAAAGTTGAACACACATCAACGAATTATCGAAAGTAATATTGGTGATGAAACCTTGTTGCCTTAGGGATTGATCACTGGATACGTAGGAGGAAAAATGGCAAAGAAGAACGTTAACCGTGCGAAACAATACAAACATCAAAATAGACATCTTTTGAAAAAAGCTGTCGAAACTGTAGGAGCAGCTGTTAAAGAAGCACCTAAGAAAGTTGAAAAAGCAGCAAAAGCAGTAGCGAAAGAAGTGAAACAAGCAGCTTCTTCAGTAGAAGAATTCGCTGCAAGCTTGGAAGGTGTAGCACTAGATCGTGCGCAAACATTCTATGATGAAGGTATTCGCTCTGTTGCGGACTTTGCAAACTGGACAGAGAAAGAGTTGTTGGCCCTTAAAGGAATCGGCCCAGCTACTATCAAAAAATTGCAAGAACTTGGTGTCAAGTTTAAATAATCACTTTTGTGATTTCTTGCTATTTCCAGGAAAACTTGATAAAATGAAGCTGTTAGAGGTGTTTTGAGTCCCACATTATACAGAAAGTGGCGGTGCTGAGAAGTCCACAAATGTGTCAAAACTGGTAGCTAATGGATGAAAATGAAATAATAATGTCTTTCTGTTTCCTTTTAGGACTAGACAGCGAATGGCAGGCTGTACTCGAGTACGCCAAAGTGAGCTAACGACATCATAAAAGTGAAACAAGAAGATTAAAGATGCGGGCTCTGCCCGAATTTGGGTGGTACCGCGGATTAAACATATTCGTCCCTGTCAGATTGATGACAGGGGCGATTTTTCTTTTACCCCCCTATCCCTAGCTGAAGGAGCTTGTCATGAAACAATCTTTTAAAACCAGCAAACTCTACTATGGTTTTCCGATTTTTATCTTGGGGTATCAGGACCAGAACCTTGGGCACAATATCACGACCTGCAGTTCCTCTTATAGCCTTGGAGATTGGCTCGTCATCAGAGTTGGTGCTGAGGAAAATGCGGCTGACCAGATTAAGCATTATCAACAGTTCACCGTGAACATTCCTGATGAAAACTTCATGCTTGAGATGGAGCAGGCTGGTTTTATCAGCCATCGGGAGAAATTGAAACACCTGGGGCTTGACTATGAGATTTCTGAACTGACCCAGGCACCGATTTTGGAGGCCTGTCCAGTCGTTTTGGATTGCCAGGTAGATCGAATTATCGAGGAAGATGGCATCTGCCATATCTTTGCTAAGATTCTTGAGCGACTGGCTGATCCAGAGCTCTTAGATGACAAGGGACATTTTAAAAATGACCGCTTTGCGCCGACTTACTTTATGGGGGACGGCCATCAGCGCGTTTACCGTTATCTAGATGACCGAGTCGATCCCATGGGAAGCTTTATCAAGAAAGCGAGGAAAAAGAATGACAAGAGCAACATTACCTGAACGAATCGAAACAGAGCGTCTGGTCTTACGAGTCCGTACCGTGGCTGATGCCGAGGATATCTTTGACTACGCTAGTCGTCCAGGAGTCGCCTCCCCAGCAGGCTTTCCACCCGTCAAGACCTTGGAAGATGAAATCTATTACCTAGAACATATCCTTCCTGAGCGTAATGAAAAGGACAATCTCCCAGCAGGCTATGGAATTGTTGTCAAAGGAACCGATAAAGTCATTGGTTCTGTTGACTTCAATCATCGCCACGAAGATGATGTGCTGGAGATTGGCTATACCTTGCACCCAGACTATTGGGGTCGAGGCTATGTGCCAGAAGCAGCGCGTGCCTTGATTGACTTAGGCTTTAAAGAATTGGGTCTTCACAAAATTGAATTGTCTTGCTTTGGTTACAACCTTCAAAGTCAACGAGTTGCGGAAAAATTAGGATTTACTCTTGAAGCTCGCATAAGAGATCGCAAAGATGCTCAAGGCAATCGCTGTGATGATTTGAGATATGGCTTGCTGAAGAGTGAGTGGGAGGTGGATTGATGCATGTTTTCATCATTGGAGCTCCAGCTGCAGGGAAAATGACCATTGGTCAGGAACTTTCGAAACTCACCGGTGCGACTCTCTTTTTCAACCATCAACCAATTGATTTCGCACTCGAAATCTATCAGGATTTTACGGAAGAAATGTGGGAATTTGTTCGTAGCGTTAACTTTTCTTTTCTTGGAACAAGCGCCAGGCATCATCGGTCGGTGATTTTAACAGGTGTAACTGATTTTTCAAATCAATACCAACTGATGTATTTGAAGGATATTCAAGATTTATTAAATGAGTATCATCAAGAGATTCTCTTTGTTGAATTAGAGACGTCTCTGGAGGAGCGCTTACGTCGCAATCGGACGGAGAATCGGTTGAAATACAAACCCTTGAAACGGAATTTTGAGGTATCTGAAAGAGAAATTTTAGAGACTGATAAAACAAATCAACTTAATTCTCAAAAGCAACCGAGTGGTCTTCACCACTACCTGAAAATTGATAATACGAATCTGTCTGTAGAAGAAGTCGCAAAGCAGATTCAAGAAAAAATGAAAACAATAGAGAAAGGACAAACACATGTCTAAAGAACTTTCACCTAAATACAATCCAGCCGAGGTTGAGGCTGGTCGTTACCAAAAATGGCTTGACGAAGATGTTTTCAAGCCTTCAGGCGATAAAAAGGCTAAGCCATACTCTATCGTCATTCCACCACCAAACGTAACTGGGAAACTCCACCTTGGTCACGCTTGGGATACAACTCTTCAAGATATCATCATCCGTCAAAAACGTATGCAAGGCTTTGATACACTTTGGCTTCCAGGGATGGACCACGCAGGGATTGCGACTCAGGCTAAGGTTGAGGAACGCTTGCGTGGTGAGGGTATTACTCGTTACGATCTCGGTCGTGAAAAATTCCTTGACAAAGTCTGGGAATGGAAAGACGAATATGCCACTACTATCAAGGAACAATGGGGCAAGATGGGTCTCTCTGTAGACTACTCTCGCGAGCGTTTCACCCTTGACGAAGGTTTATCAAAAGCGGTTCGCAAGGTTTTTGTAGACCTTTACAAGAAAGGCTGGATCTACCGCGGTGAGTTTATTATCAACTGGGACCCAGCAGCTCGCACAGCTCTTTCTGATATCGAGGTGATCCACAAGGATGTGGAAGGTGCCTTCTACCACATGAACTACATGTTGGAAGATGGTTCACGCGCCCTTGAAGTGGCAACTACTCGTCCAGAGACTATGTTTGGGGACGTTGCGGTTGCGGTCAATCCAGAGGACCCACGCTACAAGGACTTGATTGGTAAAAACGTCATCCTTCCTATCGCTAATAAACTCATCCCAATCGTTGGGGATGAACACGCAGATCCTGAGTTTGGTACTGGTGTCGTGAAAATTACGCCTGCCCACGACCCAAATGACTTCTTGGTTGGTCAACGCCATAACTTGCCACAAGTTAACGTCATGAACGATGACGGAACGATGAATGACTTGGCCTTTGAATTTGCAGGCATGGATCGTTTCGAAGCTCGTAAGGCAGTCGTTGCTAAGTTAGAAGAAATCGGTGCCCTCGTTAAAATCGAAAAACGTGTCCACAGTGTTGGTCACTCAGAGCGTACAGGTGTTGTGGTTGAGCCACGCTTGTCAACTCAATGGTTCGTTAAGATGGACCAATTGGCTAAAAATGCCATTGCAAACCAAGACACAGATGATAAGGTTGAATTCTACCCACCTCGTTTCAACGATACCTTCCTTCAATGGATGGAAAATGTCCACGACTGGGTAATCTCTCGTCAGCTCTGGTGGGGTCACCAAATCCCTGCTTGGTACAATGCTGAGGGTGAAATGTACGTCGGTGAAGAAGCTCCAGAAGGTGACGGATGGACACAGGACGAAGACGTTTTGGATACGTGGTTCAGTTCTGCCCTTTGGCCATTCTCAACCATGGGCTGGCCGGATGTCGACTCAGAAGACTTCAAACGTTACTTCCCAACCTCAACCTTGGTAACAGGTTACGACATCATCTTCTTCTGGGTGTCTCGTATGATCTTCCAATCATTAGAATTCACTGGCCGTCAGCCATTCCAAAACGTCCTGATCCACGGTCTTATCCGTGACGAGCAAGGACGCAAGATGTCTAAATCACTCGGAAACGGGATTGACCCAATGGATGTGATCGAGAAATACGGTGCCGATGCCCTTCGTTGGTTCCTTTCAAATGGTTCTGCACCAGGGCAAGACGTGCGCTTCTCTTATGAGAAAATGGATGCTTCATGGAACTTCATTAACAAGATTTGGAACATCTCTCGCTATATCCTCATGAACAATGAAGGCTTGACCCTTGAGCAAGCAACTGCCAATGTGGAAAAAGTCGTTAACAAGGAAGCTGGAAATGTCACTGACCGCTGGATTCTCCATAACCTCAACGAGACCATCGGAAAAGTCACTGAAAACTTTGATAAATTTGAGTTTGGTGTCGCTGGCCACATCCTCTATAACTTCATCTGGGACGAGTTTGCGGACTGGTACGTTGAGTTGACCAAGGAAGTCCTTTATAGCGATAATGAAGAAGAGAAAGTCATCACACGTTCTGTTCTCCTTTACACTTTGGACAAGATCCTTCGTCTCCTTCACCCAATCATGCCATTTGTGACAGAGGAAATCTTTGGACAAATCTCAGAAGGCTCTATCGTTACAGCAGAATACCCAACTGTTAACCTAGCCTTTGAAGACCTTGCTGCCCACACTGGTGTAGAAAGTCTCAAAGACTTGATCCGTGCTGTTCGGAATGCGCGTGCGGAAGTAAACGTAGCACCAAGCAAGCCTATCACCATCCTTGTCAAGACAAACGATAGCGACTTGGAAGCCTTCTTTAATAGCAATGTCAACTATATCAAACGTTTCACAAATCCAGAACACCTGGAAATTGCATCAACCATCCCTGCACCTGAACTCGCTATGTCAAGCGTCATCACAGGAGCAGAAATCTACTTGCCACTGGCTGACCTCCTCAATGTCGAAGAAGAACTGGCTCGCCTCGACAAGGAACTGGCTAAATGGCAAAAAGAACTGGACATGGTTGGTAAGAAGCTCTCTAACGAACGCTTCGTAGCCAATGCTAAACCAGAAGTCGTCCAAAAAGAACGCGACAAACAAGCCGACTACCAAGCTAAATACGATGCGACCGTAGCACGTATTGATGAGATGAAGAAATTGGTGAAATAAATATGGAAAGATAAACCTAAATCATAATATTTAGGTTTATCTTTCAACAGTTTTTGATAGCGCTTACTTTTGATAAAAGGAGAAATATTTATGAGAATTGATAAAATTATCATCGAAGGATATAGACGCTTTAATAAGAGTGTAATAAATTTAAATCATGGAAATTTTGCTATTTTAGCAGGAGCAAACAATAGCGGAAAAACCTCGCTGATTCAGTTGCTAGACATTATTTTTAATAATAAATCAAGAAAGTCAGTGAGTTTTAAAGATTTTTCTATCAGATTAAAGTCTTTGTTGGATAACAAAGTCAAGGAATTAGATTTTTCCTCAGATTTTAATAACGAGAAGTTCATTGAATTTATAGATTATATTAATGAACAAATAAAAATAAAAGTTCAATTTGAATTGTCATATGACTTGGAAGAATCCATTGGTTTATTTGCAAACTACCTAATGGATCTTGATGATGATAAACGGAATTTTTATTTTGAATACAATTATAAACTCAATACAGAGGTAATAAAAGAAGAATTTGTCAAACAAGATATCAAATCATCCATGATACTTCAAGAAATCATAGAACAAAATACAGAAAGTATTTATTTTTATGCTGATAAGGATTTCAATAATAAGAAAATAATTGAATATAAAGATTTTAAAAAATTATTCCATTTTGAATATATATCTGCTGATAGAGAACTAGATGATGAAAATCTTAAAAATAAAAAGATAACTACATCAATTATTTCATCATCTGATTCTACTAGCCGTGATTCTGTATGGAATAGTAAATTTGATGAATTAAAAAATAAAATAGCTAATGATTTGGCTGAATCAGAAATTGATTCAAGATTTCAAAAAGAAACACAAAAAATTTTATCTGACTTAAAAGATAGTCTAGATAATGTATCAAAAAATGAAATTGAAGCTTTAGAAGCAAAATTTCATTTTAACGAAAAGAATTTATTGAACTTGATTAAGGATAGTTTATTAATCAATTATTCACATAGTACTGATGAATTCTTGTTTAGTTTAACTGAAGAATCCCAAGGTCTGGGTATTAGCAATTTAATTTATATGAGTCTTCAAATTGATAGATTTAGTAGAACTATTCAACCCAATACTGTTAATTTATTTGTTATAGAAGAACCTGAGGCACATATGCATATACAGATGCAAAAAGTGCTAGTTAGTTATATTGAAACAATTTTTAGTAGCGAAAAAAATCTACAGGGAATTATTACAACTCATTCCACTGAAATTGTGAAAAATGTAGATGTTAATGATATAAAGGTAATTCGTTCAGAAAATAACTTTATGAATCGTATTGTTGATTTACATCAATTTATTAACAATAACGGAGAAAAAGAATTTTATGAAACATTCTTTAAGCTGAATTTCGCAGACCTAATTTTTTCAGATGCTGTTATTTTTTATGAAGGAGATGCAGAGCGAATGTATTTTGAAAGTTTGATTAATAGAAAAAATTCAAATTACAGTAATTTAGCTCGACAATATTTAAGTTATTGTCAATGTGGTGGTGATTATGCAAATAAATATTTTCCACTATTAAATGAATTGAGAATGACGGCTTGTGTCTTTACTGATATTGATTACGATAAAGAAAGGGAGGAATTAGAGGGAATAGATAGTGATAAATCTACTAATACGACTTTAAATTCAATATTACCTGCTGACAATAAAAAAGTTGCCGATATTTATCAACAACAGAGTCAAGAAAGAGAAAAAAATATAGAAATTTTTACCCAAACAGATAGAGATGGATTTGCTAGAACATTAGAAGATGCTTTATTATATAAAATGATATCTCTAACAGAGGAAATAGAAAGTGTGTTTGAAAAATTTAACAAATTGGAGTGGGACAAATTTAATGAATCTTTTGAATTGACACTACCTAATATTACTTCTGGCAAAGAGTGTAGTATGAAGAGAGAAGAAATATATAATAGATTAGAAATATCAAAAGAAAATAGGAAAATTGACTATCTGAGAGATAACCATACTGAAGAGTATGCGGAGTATGAGGAATTCAAAGAAACATGTGAACCAAAACGTTCAATAAGAGATATAGTTTCAATTATGGATAAAACAAATTTTATGTACTCGATTATTTTTAAAGATAAAGTAATTGAAGTGTTGCCTAATTATATCGAGGAGGGATTAACGTGGCTCAACAACAAAATAACTTCTACAATATAAATGCTCCTGCTGGAAGTGGCAAAACTTACTTTATTAGTAAAACTATTAATGATATTTTAAATAATGAACCATTTGTTAAAATTTTGTGTATTACCTATACTAATAGAGCTTCAGAGGTAATGCAGGAAAGAATTATTTCTCCAAATGTTGAAATATCAACTATTCATAGTTTTTTAAACAATTTTTTAAAGCCGTTCTTTAGTAACGATAAAATTATAAATTTTTATTTTGAAATCTATAAAGAAGAAATTAAAACTACACTCGATAACAGTGGAAAATTAGTTGAATGGTATAAGGAAAGATTTTCAGTAGATGGCGATGTTTCTGAAGAAATAATAAAATCAAATTTGAAAATTTATTACAATGAGCGTCAGAGTTCTTTTGTGTTAGATGGAGGTTTATCTCATGACGATTTATTATACTTTTCATTTAAGTTAATAGAAAGATTTCCTAAAATTGGTTTTAAATTGCGTGAAATGTATAATTACATTTTCATAGATGAAGTTCAAGATACAAGTACAGAAGTTTTGAGATTTTTTTATAATTCGGCTAGGGGCAGTTCAACAAAAGTATATTTTCTTGGGGATAAAATGCAAGAAATTTATAACAAATATGATGGTTCATTTGAAAGTGAATTTGGTGAATTTGATAGTAGCCTCTCTCAAACCTTTACTACAAATTATCGGTCCTCTAAAGAAATAGTTGATCTCTTAAATCATTTATACTTATCTGTTTCTAGAGTTACACAGAACTCTTATATAGGTAAAAAAGGTCAATTACCTCAATTGGTTTTTACAGATAATATTGAGACGTATTTATCTAATAATAGCGAAGTTTACGAGAAGTTTTATAAATTAAGAACAGTTAATAGAAAGAGATTTAAAAACATTAATAATAGTGGGGAATCTGCGGAAGAAATCTATACAAAATATCAGGAAATATACCCTAATAATGCTCGTATTAATGTAATGGATGTTCTGGTTAACAGTAACTATGATGAAAACCCTGATGAGCTAATGTCTTTTCTAAGTTTGTTATTTCAGGTATTGAGTGAATATCATAATAAAAATTATGGTGAAATGATACGACTCTTAAAAAATAGCAAAAATAACTTATCTTTTGGTAAATCTATTTCAGTTTTTGATAGCAGCATTTTGAAAATTGAATTTCATCAGGATAAGGTAAAGCTGAAAGAAAAAATGGATCTCTTTGTTAAGCTATTGGAATCTAAGGAACTTTTAGGGATTGTAATCCAAGAATTGGTAGCTAATAAAGTTATTAGTGATGACTTTTATAAATTTATATTTTTATATGCGAAAAACGGAGATTTTCTTTATACTGATTTATTTTGCTCTTCAATTGAATTATTTAAATTGATAGATGAATATAATAGAAACCCTATGGTGTCAACACAACATGGGGTTAAAGGAGAAGGACATAAAAAGATACTATTTGTAGCTGAAAATTCAAGTAATCCAGGTATCAAGATATATGAATTTCTAAACCTGTTTACACGTTTTTATACTCAAAATAAATTTAATTTTGATAGTTTTCAACAGTTTTATTATGATTTTAATCATGATATTTTATCACTAGAAGAGAAACTAGGGAAAAAAATAAGTAAAATTAAAGCGGAGGATAGAGAACAATACTTTGATGATTTTCAAAATATCTATAACAAGTATTTAGAAAATGAATACTTTAAATTTATCTGCTTGAATCAAAATACGCTACAACTTCGAGAAAAAACTTGTCTCGCAGATATGAAAATTATATTTAATAATAATACGGTCAGATCTATTTTAACAGCTTACAAACTTTTTTATGTTGGCTGTTCCCGAGCTGAAGAAGAATTAGTTGTTTTGATTAATACAAGTCAAATTGACAATGTGAAAGAATTTAAGAATTGTTTTAAACAAATTGGTTTTCAGATTTTGATATAGATAAATAGTCTGAAAATATACAACTAGCAGTTTTCCGTACATTTCGAGGAAAAACTCGCTTAATTAAACAAAAAGATGGCTAAATGGAAAAAAGAATTGGACATAGCCTACAAGGAACTTTCTAACGAACGCTTCGTAGCCAATGCTAAACCAGAAGTCGTCCAAAAAGAACGCGACAAACAAGCCGACTACCAAGCTAAATACGATGCGACCGTAGCACGTATTGATGAGATGAAGAAGTTGGTTAAATAAACACAGAAACACGGCGGGATGCCGTGTTTTTTTGGTATAATGAAACTATTAAATAACGGTAGAAAAGAGACGACCTATGCCTGAAGGCGTAACTTTATTTCAAGACACTCTTATTAAATCATTAAAATATGGATTTGTGGATAATGTCCAGTATCAAGAGGGTGGGTATTCACCTCAGATTCTGATCAACGATCATGAAATGAAACGATATGTTTTGACAGATTTGCAAGAGGAGTTGAGCAAGTGCAAGGCCTTTTACATATCAGTGGCCTTTATTACACAGTCTGGAATCGCCTTAATTAAGTCGCAATTGTCTGATCTGATGGATAAAGGAATCAAAGGTAAAATTCTGATTTCTCCTTATCTTGATTTTAATGATCCAGTTGCAATGCAAGAATTACTCAAGTTAGAGAATGTAGAAGTTCGTTTGACTCCAGAGAGTTTGCAGATGCACGCCAAGTTTTATCTCTTTGAACATGAGGGAAGGCAGGTATTGATTTCGGGTAGTTCGAATTTGACCCATAATGCTCTCAAGATCAATTATGAGTGGAATATTAAATTGACATCTACTCATAATGGCGAACTTATTCGAGCTACTAAAGCTGAATTTGATAAGATTTGGGAGAAGTCTGCTCTTTTGACAGATGAAAAGATTGATTCTTATGCGCGAAAACGTCAGAATGTCATTCGAGTGGATCAGATTCGCGAAGAGAAGCTTGCTCAATATCAGAGTGAAACGATTAGTCCTAACGAAATGCAAAAGGATGCTTTAAATGGCTTGCAAGCGATTCGTGATTCTGGAAAAAAGAAGGCTTTGGTCATCAGTGCCACTGGGACAGGAAAAACCTTTCTATCAGCTTTTGATGTTCAACAGTTTAAACCAGAGAGAATGCTTTTCATTGTTCACCGAGAGCAGATTTTACAGAAGGCGTTAACGGATTTTCAAAAGGTCTTGCAGTTCTCGGATGAAGAAGGTCTTATTTATCACTCTGGGGCTGATTTGACGGGTAAAAAATATGTCTTTGCTACTATTCAAACCCTATCACGTGAACAGCATTTAGGCCTATTTCCTAGAGATTATTTTGACTATATTCTGATCGATGAGGTTCATAAGGCTGGTGCAGATTCTTATAAAAAAGTGATGGCACATTTTCAACCAGAATTCTTTTTAGGGATGACGGCTACTCCGGAACGGACAGATGGTCAAAATATTTACGAATTGTTTGACTACAATATCGCTTATGAGATTCGTCTACAGGATGCCCTTGATAATGATATGCTTTGTCCCTTCATTTATTTTGGAGTGAAGGACATCGAAGTCGAAGGACAGTTAATCAATGAGAAAACTACGATTGCAAATTTAACATCCGAAGAGCGCGTGAAGCATATTATTAAAAAGATTGATTTTTATGGAGTTAGTGGAGAGAAAGTGAAGGGCTTGATGTTCTGTTCTTCTAAGCAAGAAGCCCATGAATTAGCATCCAAACTAAACCAAAAGGGGAAACGTTGTCGCGCCTTAACAGGTGAAGATAATATGGAGACCCGGAATGAAGTCGTTGCCCAACTAGAAAAGGGAGAACTTGACTACATTCTAACAGTAGATATTTTTAACGAAGGAATTGATATTCCATCGGTCAATCAGGTTGTGATGTTGCGGAATACTCAATCGAGCATTGTTTTTGTGCAACAGTTAGGTCGAGGACTACGGAAGCATGAGAGTAAAGAATATGTGACCATTATCGATTTTATCGGAAATTACAAGAATAACTATCTAATTCCTATTGCTTTGTTTGGTGATAAATCGATGAATAAAGATAATTATCGTCGAGAGCTTCGAGAACCAAACATTCTAAAAGGATTGACGACCATCAACTTTGAAGAAATAGCTAAGGAACAAATCTTTAAGTCCATCACTACTACTAATTTATCGAATAAAGTTTTGTTGAAAGAAGCTTATATGGAGACGAAGAATCGGCTGGGCCGTATTCCAAAATTAAGTGATTTTTGGAAATTAGATACCTTGGATCCATACATCTTTTTTGATAGCTTTAATCATTATGGAGAAGTTATCGATTCTTTTGACAAGGATGATTCATTTGTTAAAATTTCTGAACTAAATGGATTTCTAACTTTTCTTTGTAAAGAGTTATCAAATGGAAAGAGGAAAGCAGATCTTTATCTTTTAAAAATCTTGCTGGAGAAGAACAAAATTTCACGTTCTGACTTTGATAAATTCCTAAAAGAAAGAAAGCTAGAATCCTCTAATGAGTTGTTGAAATCTATTGAGAATCTCTTGACCTATAGCTTTTTTGTTAAAAGAGATCAGGAAAAGTATAGTGTATCAGCTTTGGCTATCAAGAATAATATTTATCAACTTTCACCATATTTTGCTCAATTTCTGACAGAGGAGTATAAAGATTTTATATTAGATATCATTCAGACGGGTCTTTACCGTTCTGAAAAGTATCCACAGAATCCTTTGACGATCGGGGAGAAGTATTCTCGTAAAGACGCTGTGAGACTACTCAATTGGGATAAAGATGAGAGCTCTACTGTTTATGGTTATAAGGTTAAACATGGAACTTGTCCGATTTTTGTCACTTATCACAAAGAGGATGATATTACTGAAACAACTCAGTATCAAGATGGTTTTTTATCAAACAAAGTCTTTCACTGGTATTCTAGGAGCAACAGGAGTTTCAAGTCAAAAGAAGTAGCTGAGATTATGCACTCTAATGACACTGGATTGACTCTTCACCTGTTTATAAAAAAAGAAGATGGTGAAGGAAGTGATTTCTATTATCTTGGACCGGTTCATTATATTGAGAATAGTGCTCTTGAAACTATAATGCCAGATGGTAAAACTCCTGTAGTGACTATGAATTTTGAACTGATCAATGAAGTTCCTACAACACTGTATGATTATTTAACAAAAAAATAAGAGGGATACCTCTTATTTTTTTGTTAATAATTCTACAGCTGGGCGATCGACTGGAGCCCAGTTAATGGTTTTTAATTCATGTGGAGCTAGCCAAGCGGAATTTTGGTGTTCTAATAACTCTAGATTTCCTGAGACAAGCTTGGCGTGATAGGTTTTCATTACGACAGTTCCAAAGTCATAGTCGTAGGAGGCTTCGTTGATATAGGAGATAATTTCAATTTCAGAATTCAGTTCTTCCCTAATTTCACGAATGAGTGCTTGTTCAGGAGATTCTCCTGCCTCTAATTTTCCACCAGGGAATTCCCAAAAACCTCCCAAGCTTTTTCCTTCAGGTCTCTGAGCACAAAAGATTTTTCCGTCTTTTTCAATGGCAGCTGCAACAACGTGAATAATTTTTTTTGACATGATTTTCCTCCTCCTTCATTGTATCAGAAATAGGTTGGAAGAAGCAATTAAAGAATAAAGTCAAATTAAAAAACGGTGAAATTGGAATTGACTTCATCTGGATTGATGTGGACAATCCTCCTGCAGACGCGATTGGTTGGGTTGCGAAATCCTCTTCATCAACATGATAAAAGAACCTCCTAGTTTATCTAGGAGGTTGCTTTGTATTCTGTGGTTGGGCTGTGCCCTAGGTAGGTATAAATCCGTGTCAGTGGGGATTGGGGATGGGTGGAGACGCAAAAGTGAAAGTAGTGGTCACGATGGTCGCGACTCTGGGTGTGGTGGAGTCTGAAATAGTTTCGCTGACCTGTCGACATGGAACGGAGCAGGTCATCTTCTAAAAAGACCAAGGGGGTCGCAGTCGTTGCCAGGCGGTAAAAATCATGCTCGAACTGCTGGTAATTATCTGAAAAATAATCAAATTGGAGTTCGTGTTTATTCAGAGCTGGTTTCATAGCTAGAATCTCCTGGTTCAATAGAAAAAATAGTCGAAATAAGGAGAGAGTGATAGTGCTGGCCATTTTTAATGAGGACTTCAGAGGAGCTTAAGGTATAGACCTTGCCATAGTAGACGGCGACTTGATTGTCCTGGAGGGTAGACAGGGAGAGGGGAGTCTTTTGTTGATAAGCCTGCTCGAGTAGACGACGGATTTCTTGGTTTGAGAGGAGGCGAAGCTCTTCTAGAGAGAGGTGGTTTGTTTGTAAGGCCGTCGAATGCTCAGAGAGGAAGAAGCCAGCCCACTTGGCCATGCCCCGGTCTTGGAAGTCGCGTGCCGACTGATAGGGGAGATAAGAACGATCAATCATGCTAAGCCATCTAAACCTCCTGCAGAGTGGCCTCCGGTCAGTTTGCTTCGAGCCAGAGCGCGCGAATTTTCTAATAGGGCAGATCCCTTTTGTAGAGAAGCAAATCCAAATCGGTCACGGATGTGGTCAATGGTCTCTTGGAGGGCTTCTTCTCTTTGGGTTTGTCCAGGGTCATCAAATAGGGAAATCAGCTGGAAACTCTCCTCTACGAGCTTTCCATAAAAGACTCCGATCTGCCGGATGGCTCCTCCCTGGTAGTGGGAACGGAAGAGCTGGATGACTTCCTTGGCTAATTGAGCGGTAGAGTTGGTCGGTTCAATCTTTCGCTGGCAGTGGATGGAGGGGAGCTGTTCCTGTTTGGAGTAGCTGGCGTGGATGGAGACCAGTTGGGTCTTTTTCTTTTCCCGACGCAAGCGGATAGCGACCTGCTCAGCCATCTCCCGAAAGACCAATTCAATATCGCTTTGGTGGTGGTAGTCATGGGGAAGGATTTGCGAATTTCCTAGACCGTGAGACTTTGGCTGATAGGGGCGATGGACATTGCTTTCATCGATCCCATGGGCATGAAACCAGAGCTGGACGCCCATGACTCCAAATTCTTTTTTGAGCTGGTCTGGATTGGCCTGGGCCAGCTCATAGATGGAGTGAATGCCTAGTTTGTTCAGGCGTTTTTCTGTTCGATGGCCAATCCCCCAGAAATCGGTCAGTTTTTTTATCTGCCAGACACGACTGGAGACGTCTTCGTAAGACCAGTTAGCCCGCATGGTTTTCTGGTGCTTGGCTTCGTTGTCCAGAGCCAGTTTGGCCAGGAGCGGATTGGCATTGCTCATCCCGACAGTAGCATAGATCCCAGTTTGCTGCCAAATGCGCTTTTGGATCCGAGCAGAAAGAAGATCCAGCTTGGAGCGTCGGTCTAGCTGAGGATCAGGAATAAAGTAGTTGAGAGAGCTGGTCAAATCGATAAAACCCTCATCGATGGAATAGGGGTAGATATCATCTGGAGCAGCAAATTCTTGAAAGACTTGCTGGATTTCCATGTTGACCTGGATATAGGCATTCATGCGAGGAGGAACGATAAAGGTGCGCTTGGCCCAACTTTCGATATAGTGGACAAAGGCTGGATCTGTAGGTAGACCTTGCTTACGGGCTAGGTAGTAATTGAATTTCCTAGTCTTGAGATCAAAGGGCAGATCATAGCTACGTCCGACATTTTTCTTTCCAAAGACTTGCTTAAAGACGGGGGAACTGGCTAAGATGAGGCCAGCAGAATTGTCGCTCCGACTCATGACACAAAGAGAGGTCGTCAAGGGATTGAGACCGAGGCGGACGCATTCACAACTGGCATAGAAACTTTTCATATCCACAAAAGCAATGTCAGACCGAGGCTCACGTGAATAATCAAAAAGCATGTCTAGACCTCCAGAGGGAGGAAGTGGCCGACCACGATGCCGACGATTTTTGGTTCATCTTCGTAGGGTGCAAAAAGGTCATCATAGGCGGGGTTGATGGACTCTAGGCGGAGGCCCTCCTCTTCCCGATAGACTTTTTTGATATAGGTTTTCCCGTTCCACATGAGGGCGTAGACCGCTCCATCATAGTCAAATCCAGTCTGTTTCATCAAGGCAACGGAACCGTTTGGATAGCTTGGTTCCATAGAATCTCCAGAGACCCAAGAGGCGAAGTCGTGTTGGATCTCTTGGTCAAAATAAACGGTCTCGTAGTCGGTCTCATTGTCATAAAAGGTATGACCATGTCCAGCTGCCAAGTCGATAGAGAGGACACGGTAAGGGATCAAAGAGACCACCTTTTCTTGCTCTGCTAAGAGTTGGCTGGCCAAGAGATCGACCTTTTTCTGATGGGGCGGAGTTAGTAGAGGGTAGGTGAAAAGCGCTGAGCTCTTGTCGACAAAGTAGTCCTCTTTAACGGAGAGGCGCTTGGCCAACCTCCTGAGGTTTTTATCGTGTGGCTCTGCTAAGCCATTCTCCCAACTAGAGTAGGTCTTGCGACTAATCTCTAAGGATTCGTAGACCTGGGCTTGGGTCAGGCCGAACTCAAGTCGCCGGTCTTTTAATTTTTTTGCATCAAACATCTGCATTCTCCTATGTAACGTTTTAAAAGTTACGTATAGTATAACAAAAATAAATTCGGACTTCAAGAGAAAAGTGAGAGGATTTTCTTTGGTAGCGAAAGGGATTTGGTTCAGCAAATCTCAGATTGGAGAGGGTGGGTGTTTTTGTATCTTTTATCCAAATTTTGATATAATAATCTCTATGAAGATTGTATCAGGTACCTATGGAGGGCGTCCTCTTAAGACGCTCGAAGGAAAGACAACGAGGCCCACTTCAGATAAGGTGAGAGGGGCCATGTTTAATATGATCGGTCCTTATTTTGATGGGGGGCGGGTCTTGGATTTATATGCTGGCTCAGGCGGCTTGTCCATCGAAGCGGTATCGCGGGGGATGGAGCAGGCTGTCTTGGTCGAGAAGGACCGCAGAGCCCAAGGGATCATTGCTAGCAATATCCAAATGACCAAGGAAAGCCACAAGTTTCAATTGCTGAAGATGGAGGCTCACCAAGCTCTCGGCCAATTGCAGGGGGCCTTTGACCTTGTCTTCTTAGATCCTCCCTATGCCAAGGAGCAGATCGTAGCCGATATTGAGGCGCTGGCTGAACGAGACTTGCTGGGAGAAGAGGTCATGGTCGTCTGTGAGACAGACAAGGCAGTGGACTTGCCTGAGGAGATTGCTTGTCTAGGAATCTGGAAAGAAAAAATCTACGGAATTAGTAAGGTAACGGTTTATGTCAGATAAAATCGGATTATTTACAGGTTCATTTGACCCAATGACCTTGGGACACTTGGATTTGATAGAGCGAGCTAGTCGCTTGTTTGATTGCTTGTATATAGGCATCTTCTTTAATCATGAGAAGAAGGGCTATTTTACCATTGAGCAAAGGGAAGCCATGGTGACAGAGGCAGTGGCTCATTTGTCCAATGTAAGAGTCATCACTTCGGAGGCAGAGTTGGCTGTAGAAGTGGCTAGACGGTATGGGGTGACGAGCTTGGTTCGCGGGTTGCGCAATGGCCAGGACTTCCTCTATGAAAGCAATATGGACTACTTCAATCACCAGCTGGCTCCAGAGCTTGAGACCATCTATCTCTGTGCCCAGCCCCAGTACCAGGCCTTGAGCTCGACGAGAATTCGCGAGTTGCTGACCTTCCAGCAGGATGTCAGTGCCTATGTCCCAGAGAGTGTTATAAAGGAGATGAAATAAAAGGAATGAATGAATTTGAGAAACAGAGGGCTCAGCTACCAGAAAGCCCATTTGAACCTATACGCAAAAAAGATAGTGTGTGGAGGACCTATCGTTGGCCCCTTATTGGGACCTTGCTTCTGATTTTGGCCTTGCTAGCTTTCTTTGTTCCCCTGCCCTACTATCTGGAAATGCCCGGGAGTTCAGAAGATATTCGCCAAGTGATGCGCGTCAACCAGAAAAATGATGAAGCATCCGGTTCGTATGATTTTGTCACTGTTGCCGTCAAGCAAGCGACCTTCTCGGATATAGTCTATGCCTGGATGACTCCTTTTACAGATATCCACTCTGAACAAGAAATGACTGGTGGCAGTTCCAGTGAGGAATTTTTCCGGATCAATCAATTTTATATGGAGACCTCTCAAAATACTGCCAAATACCAAGGATTGAAAACGGCTGGAAAAGAGACAGAGATGGAATTCTTAGGTGTTTATGTCATGCAAGTAGCAGAAGACTCTACCTTCAAAGGCGTTCTAAATATTGCGGACACGGTTACGGCCGTGAATGACAAAACCTTCAAGAGCTCAAAAGAGCTCATCGAGTATGTTGGTTCCCAAAAAATTGGGGACAAGGTCTCAGTGACCTACACAGAAGATGGTCAGACCAAGACAGCTGAAGGAAAGATTATTAAGTTGGTCAATGGCAAGAATGGGATTGGGATTAGCTTGATTGACCGGACAGAAGTGAAGAGTGACGTGCCGATTGAGTTTGCGACAGCTGGCATCGGTGGTCCAAGTGCCGGGATGATGTTTAGTTTGTCCATCTATACCCAAGTAGCGGATCCAGACCTTCGTCAGGGACGCCATATCGCAGGGACAGGGACCATTAACCATGATGGGACTGTCGGAGATATCGGTGGAGTGGATAAAAAAGTCGTAGCAGCAGATCGCGCTGGTGCTGAAATCTTCTTTGCCCCTGATAATCCGGTGACAGAGGAAGTTAAAAAGAACAATCCGAATGCTAAGAGCAACTACGACGAAGCGGTAGAAACAGCTAAGAAAATTAAGACCAAGATGAAAATTGTTCCTGTCAAAACCTTGCAGGATGCCATCGACTATTTGAAAAAGAATTAAAGTAGCTTGCTCGACATAGTTTGTACTTGAAAGTATGAGCTGATGTTGGTAGATCGGAATATTCATCTTCCAATCAAATTCAAGTTTTTGCATATCAATCTCTCTATTTTTAGAGAGATTTTTTCTTTATACTAGTGTCAGAAAGAAAGGGAGGTAGTGAAATGATTCAAACCAGTTTGTTTTCCATTTCAGTATTCTTAGCGGGAGTTCTATCCTTTTTCTCCCCGTGTATTTTGCCACTGATGCCAGTCTATGTAGGGATCTTATTAGATTCTGAGCATGAAAAAACGGTGCGTATTTTTGGAAGAGATATTTCTTGGTATGGTTTGGTCAAGACCCTCTGTTTTATTGTTGGTCTATCAACCGTATTTCTCATCCTAGGTTATGGTGCAGGTGCCCTTGGTCAGGTACTCTATGCTCCCTGGTTTCGTTACCTACTAGGAGGGATTGTCATCTTATTGGGAATCCATCAGATGGGCCTCATCAATCTTCAGCAACTCCAAAAACAAAAGAGTATCCAACTGAAGAAGGACGAAAAACGCAATGAATTCTTCAATGCTTTTCTGATAGGGGTAACCTTTAGTTTTGGTTGGACCCCTTGTGTCGGACCAGTTTTGAGCTCTGTTTTAGCCATTGCAGCTTCTGGAGGAGATGGGGCTTTACAAGGCGCTCTCCTGATGCTGGTCTATACATTAGGCTTGGCGCTACCCTTCTTAGTCTTGGCTCTAGCTTCTAGCTGGGTTTTACAACATTTTGCTAAACTCAAGCCCCACATGGGAACCTTGAAAAAAATTGGTGGTGCCCTCATCATCTTGATGGGCATCTTGCTGATGCTAGGAAATCTTAATAGCCTCGCATCCCTGTTTCACTAATCTTAAATGATTAAAGGAGAAAAATCATGAAAAAAATTCTTGCACTTTCTATTGCTACACTTAGCATCGTCACTTTAGCAGCTTGTTCTGGACAGAAATCAGATTCAGACATGAAAAAAACGGACGATAGTAGTATGATGAAGAAGGACGATATGAAGAAGGATGACATGAAGGATTCATCCATGTCCGATGATAAAATGAAAAAAGAAGACATGAAAGATTCATCTATGATGTCTGACAGCAGTTCTGAAATGAAGGACGATATGAAAAAGGATGAGATGAAATCTAGCGATTCAGAGATGAAGGACGACATGAGTGACTCATCTGACATGAAATCAGACCAATAAAGGACAGTAGGAAGAGGAAGTCGTCTGCTTGGGCGACTTTCTCCCTATTTATTAAAGAGGAGGAAGACATGAAAAAATTAGCTTTAGTAGCTGCAGGATTCTTGTGTACTGGACTTTTGGGGGCTTGCTCTAACCAAGGAATGGAATCATCCAACAAAAGTGAGACTAAGCAGACATCCACAATGGGAACTTCAGAGCAAGCTGGAAAGAAGGTTCAAGAGTTTAACCTGCAAGGAGTAGACGGTAAGACCTACCGCTTATCAGATTACAAAGGGAAGAAAGTTTATCTCAAGTTTTGGGCTTCCTGGTGCTCAATCTGTCTTTCAACATTAGGCGACACAAATGAGTTGGCAAAAGAAGAGGCGGGTAAGGATTATGTGGTCTTATCCGTTGTAGCTCCAACCTTTAATGGTGAAAAATCGGAAGCAGATTTCAAAAACTGGTACCAGTCTTTGGATTACAAGGATTTCCCAGTCTTGCTAGATAGTAAAGGGGAACTGCTAAAAGAGTATGGGATTCGTTCTTATCCATCGGCACTCTTTATTGCGAGCGATGGAACTCTCGCTAAGACCCATATCGGTTATATGAGCAAGGAAGACATCGTCCAGACTCTAAAAGAAATGAAGTAAGGAGGACATAAAATGGAAACAAAATGGAAACTCATTTCCGTTCTTTTAGTGGGCCTGCTTTGTTTTGGACTCTTTTTCCTTATCAAAGGATCCATGGCCTTGGATACATCAGATGCGACGACTGAGCAGATCAAAAAAGCGTCCATGAGTCAGACACCAGTAGCAAACAAAAAGAAGGAAGAAAAAGTCAATCCAGAAGACCAACGAGAAATCTATCTAGCTGGTGGTTGCTTCTGGGGTGTGGAAGAGTATTTTTCCCGTGTTCCGGGTGTCATTGATGCCGAATCAGGTTATGCCAATGGGAAAGGGGATACCACCAAGTATGAACTGGTCAAGCAAACAGGGCATGCTGAAACGGTACACATCACCTATAATGTCAAGAAGGTTTCCTTGAAAGAACTGCTTCTACACTATTTCCGGATTATTGATCCAACATCAAAAAACCGTCAGGGAAATGATGAGGGCAGTCAATATCGGACAGGAGTTTATTACACTGATGAAGCAGATTTGCCAACCATAAACCAAGTGTTTGAAGAGGTGGCGAAGAAGTATGATAAACCTTTGGCTGTAGAAAAAGAAGAACTTGCTAATTATATCAAGGCGGAAGACTACCATCAGGACTATCTACAGAAACATCCGAATGGCTATTGTCACATTGATGTGAATCAAGCTTCTTATCCGGTTATTGACGCTAGTCGCTATCCAAAACCGAGCGATGAAGAGATCAAGAAGAAGTTATCGCCCGAAGAATATGCAGTGACGCAAGAGAATGATACAGAGCGTGCTTTTTCTAACCGCTATTGGGATAAGTTTGAAGCGGGCATCTATGTGGATGTCGTAACAGGAGAGCCTCTCTTCTCCTCAAAAGATAAATTTGATTCTGGTTGTGGTTGGCCAAGCTTTAGCCGACCGATCAGTCCGGATGTGGCAACCTACAAGGAAGACAAGAGTTTCAATATGACTCGGACAGAGGTTCGGAGTCGAGTAGGAAATTCCCATCTAGGCCACGTCTTTACTGATGGACCTAAGGAAAAAGGTGGCCTTCGTTACTGCATCAATAGCTTGTCAATCAAATTCATCCCTAAAGCAGAGATGGTGGAAAAGGGCTACGGCTATTTGTTGGACTATGTCTGAGACTTTTTGCGACCTACTTTGATATAATGAGTATAATAAGGGTAAGTAGGTGAAACACATGTATTCAATCATGATTGTAGAAGACGAAGAGTTGGTTCGGCAGGGACTGACTTCTCTAGTGAATTATGAACAGTTTGGGATGAAGGTCATTGACCAAGCGGAGAATGGGCGAATAGCTTGGGAAAAATTTCAAGCACAACCAGCTGATCTTCTCTTGACTGATATCAATATGCCACAGATGAATGGCTTGGATCTGGCCCATCTCGTCAAAGAGCAGTCTCCGTCTTGTCATATCATTTTTTTGACAGGTTATGATGACTTTGAGTTTGCGAGGAAAGCCATCAAGTTAGGTGCAGATGATTATTTGCTGAAGCCTTTTTCAAAAGATGATATCGAAGAGATGTTAGCAAAGGTGAAAGGAAAACTCGATCAAGAGCGAAAAAAGGCGCAAGTCGAAGATTTGGTCAGTCATGGTTATTCGACAGACTTAGAAGAAGCTATTCATGCTCGTTTAGCAGATTCCCAGCTAACCCTGAAGGATTTGGCCTATCAACTTGGTTTCAGTCCCTCTTATCTAAGTGTATTGATCAAGAAAAAATTGGGACTTCCCTTTCAAGAATACCTCATCCAAGAGCGCATGAAGAAGGCTCGCCTCTTACTTCTCACGACAGATTTAAAGATTTATGAGATCGCCGATCAGGTTGGTTTTGAAGATATGAACTATTTTTCTCAACGCTTTAAGCAGGTTGTTGGGGTGACGCCAAGGCAGTACAAAAAAGGAGAGCATGAATGAAACGATATCCCTTGCTGATTCAGCTGGTCCTCTACTTTTTTCTCTTCATTCTCCTCCTTTTTTGTCTTATTGGTAGCCTTTACTATCAAACGAGTTCAGGGACAATCCGCCAGCAAACAGAGCGGACGACAAGAAATAGTATCGATCAAAGCAGTCAGTTTATTACCTCCTATCTAAAAAAATTAAAGCAGACCACAACAGTGCTTAGCAAGGAACAGGCTGTTAGGCAATTTGCCCAAGACAAGAGTGCGGATCAAGAAACGGTTCAGCACTTGATGCGAACGATGATTGAAACGGATCCGGACCTGGTCTCAGCAGTCCTGGTGACTAAGGACGGACGTCTGGTAGCAACAGATACCAAAATCAGCATGCAGACTTCTTCAGATATGATGAATGAAAGTTGGTATCAAGAGGCGATTAAGGAAAGAGCCATGCCGGTCTTGACGCCAGCTCGAAAGGAATCCTTGACCTCGGAAAAAGAAAAATGGGTGGTTTCTATTACCCAAGAAGTGGTCGATCAGACCGGACAAAATCTCGGAGTAGTACGCTTGGATATTGGCTACGATAGCCTTCAGGCTTACTTGGATCACCTTCAACTAGGGAAGCAAGGCTTTAGTTTTATCATTAATCAAAAGCATGAGTTTGTCTACCATCCTAAAAAGGCGGTCTATTCCTCCAGCCAAGAAATGCAGGCCATGCAGCCCTATATTGCTGTGAAAGATGGTTATGCAAAAGGAGGGCAGAATTTTATCTATCAGGTTCCGATTCCAAATAGTGATTGGACCTTGATTGGAGTGGCTTCACTTGAAGGACTTCAGATGCTTCAGTCGCAGCTCCTATACTCTTTCATTGGTCTAGGATTACTAGCTTTGATCATGTGTTTAATAGGGATCGGCTTTGTTCTGCGTTTGTGGATCAAACCCTTACGAGACCTTCAGGCTATCATTTTGAGGATTGGAGCAGGAGATGCTCACGTGAGAGCTGCAGCCAAAGGATCTCCAGAATTGGTGGATCTCGCTCAAGCTTTTAATGCCATGTTGGACCAAATCGATAACCTCATGCAACAGGTTAAAGAAGAGGAGCAGAACGCACGGCGTTACGAGTTGCGGGCACTTTCGGCTCAGATTAATCCGCATTTCCTCTATAATACCTTGGATACGATTGTCTGGATGGCGGAGTTTAATGATAGTCGGCGCGTGGTTGATATCACCAAGTCTCTGGCTCAATATTTTCGACTAGCTCTCAACCAAGGCCAGGAACAAATCCTACTGAGAGATGAAATCGACCATATCCGCCAGTATCTTTTCATTCAAAAGCAACGTTATGGTGAAAAGCTCAACTATGAAATTCTAGAAGATGAACGGTTGGGCGACTATCAGCTCCCCAAATTAGTGCTTCAACCCTTAGTGGAAAATGCGATTTACCATGGCATTAAAGAGATTGATCGGCCAGGTCTTATTCGAGTGACGACTGAAGTCAGTGGAGACTCCGCCTGCGTATCGATTTTTGACAATGGACGAGGGTTTGACCGATCAGAGTCAACAGACCAAACCCTTCTTCGTTTAGGAGGTGTTGGCTTGAATAATGTGGACCAACGATTGCATCTTCAATTTGGCGAAGCCTATCATATGGAAATTGATTCTAAGGCCAATAGCTATACCAAAATTACTCTTTATTTGCCTCTTCCATCCAGCAATGAATATTCATAGAGACAAAGATTGCCTTCTTTGTTTTAGATTGAAGACGAAGTCATCTAAAAAACTTTCCGCCGTGAGAAAAGTGCCTGAAACGCAATTGTTTCAGGCACACGGAATTATTGAGGCTAAAACAGTTCGGGGAACTGTTTTAGCCTGAGCCCAGAAATTAAAGAGCGAAGAGGCTCAATAATTAGTCATGGAACTTCTACGAAGTTCGCTGACGTCCGTACTCACCTAAGGAAAGTTTTTCAGAAGACTTTATTTTCCATCTGAGCAGGCTTTGAAAAAGCCTGCTTTTTATAATGTGACAGGAAGAAGAGGTACATTAAATCGTCAGACTTTTTACAGATTTTCTCTTTTCCGTTGAAATTCTATCTAAAGATAGGGATTTATGATAAAATAAAGTGTTACAACTAAAGGTATGAATAAAGGAAGGCTATGCGCAAAGAAATATCCCCTGAATTATTTAATTACAATAAATATCCCGGACCGGAATTTCGTCTGGTTGGCAGTCAAGTGCTAGCAGAACAATTGACATTTGAGCTGGTTGAGAATCAAAATGATGCCTTTGATGCGACGGTCTTTGGCCAGCGTTTTTCAGAGGTTTTGACCAAATTTGATTACATTGTCGGTGATTGGAGCAATGAACAGTTGCGCCTACGTGGCTTCTATAAAGATGATCGCCCAGTCACAGATGCAGAGAAAATCAGCCGTCTGGAAGATTATTTATTAGAATACTGTAGCTATGGCTGTGCTTATTTTGTCCTAGAAAATGCAGAACCTCGTCGAGCATCCTTTGACAAGAAATCTTCTCCAAAACAACAGGAAGAGGGGAATCGTTCTGCTAAGCGTGGCGGTCGTCAAAATCGCCGAAATCGTTCTAAAAATCAGCCACGAGAACGTGAACAAGAGCAAAAACAAAAGACTTCTCAACCAAAGAAAAAGAACCGTCAGCGGTCTAGAAAAAAAGATGCACAGGGTGAGCAAGAACGCCACTTTGTCATCCGTCAAAAGTAAAGAGAGAAAAGAGATAAGATGAAACCTTCAATTTATGGCCTGACTCGACAAGAACTGATCGAGTGGGCAGAAGAAAATGGTGAAAAGAAATTCCGAGCGACCCAAATCTGGGAATGGCTCTATCGCAAACGCGTCCAGTCATTTGAAGAAATGACCAACCTATCGAAGGACTTGATTGAAACCTTGAACGACCAGTTCGTGATCAATCCTTTGAAACAACGAATCGTTCAAGAATCGGCAGATGGGACTGTCAAATACCTCTTTGAATTGCCAGACGGTATGTTGATCGAGACGGTATTGATGCGTCAACATTATGGCTTGTCAGTCTGTGTCACCACTCAGGTAGGGTGCAACATCGGCTGTACTTTCTGTGCATCTGGTTTGATTAAGAAGCAACGCGACTTGAACAGTGGGGAAATCGTTGCCCAAATCATGTTGGTTCAAAAATACTTTGACGAACGTGGACAAGATGAACGTGTCAGCCATATCGTTGTGATGGGAATTGGTGAGCCGTTTGACAACTACAAGAATGTCTTGAGCTTTGTCCGTACGGTCAATGATGACAAGGGGTTAGCTATCGGTGCCCGCCACATTACCGTTTCAACGTCTGGCTTGGCTCATAAGATTCGTGACTTTGCCAATGAAGGGGTTCAGGTCAACTTGGCAGTATCACTTCATGCTCCAAACAATGACTTGCGTTCTAGCATCATGAAAATCAACCGGGCTTTCCCGATTGAGAAATTGTTTGCGGCCATTGAGTACTATATCGAAACGACCAACCGTCGGGTGACCTTCGAGTACATCATGCTCAACGAAGTCAATGATGGTGTCGAGCAAGCTTTGGAATTGGCAGAACTCCTCAAAAAGATAAAGAAGCTATCTTATGTCAACTTGATCCCATACAACCCAGTTAGTGAACATGACCAATATAGTCGGAGTCCAAGAGAGCGCGTGATGGCCTTCTATGACACCTTGAAGAAAAACGGAGTCAACTGCGTGGTTCGTCAAGAGCATGGAACAGATATCGATGCTGCTTGTGGACAATTGCGTTCTAATACGATGAAGAGAGACCGGGAGAAAGCCATTGTTGAAGAAGCTCAACCGTAACAACAGGCTGATAGAAGAAGGGCAATTAACAAAAAAAGGAAGACAACTGCTACTAGGTGGCAGTTTCTTCTATTTTGTCCTGCTCTGTCTCCTGTGTTTTCTTCCCCAGCAGCCTGAACCAGGGATGGAAACACCTGGGATTCAGCATTTTGGTCGTGTAGTCGTATTACTGATTCCCTTTAATTCTCTCATCAACCTAGGTCAAGTGACTAGTCTGCTCCAGCTGATCAAGGTGTTTGTACAGAATATAGCCAATATTTTTCTCTTATCTCCTTTGGTCTTTCAACTGCTGTGGCTCTGGCCTTGGCTAGGCACTCGGAAACGCGTCCTTTGCTTTAGTCTAGGGATGAGTGTGTGGATCGAGCTTAGTCAGATTGTGCTAGACCTCTTGTTTGATTTCAATCGGGTGTTTGAGATAGATGATTTGTGGACCAATACTCTGGGAGGCTACCTAGCCTATCTGTGTTTTAAATGGGTGCAAGCTTCTATGGGTAAGGATAATCTATCTTAGTTTGGACTAAAATCCGAACGATTGAATACGATTTCAAATTTTGGGTTGACAAAGTCAGAAGCGGGAGCTATAATAGCTTCAAGACATCAGAAAAGTAGAGGTTTTTCTCACTTCCAGGGAGCTTGTGGTGATTGCGAACAAGCAGTGGTGAATCTTGAAATGGGCTGATGCGTTTATGATGATGAATTTGAAACAATAAAAATTCGGTGAGCACACCTTATCGTGCACCCTGTTGTTAGACAGGTCAGAGATGTAGGAGAAAGAATGTCTTCCTACAATTGGGGTGGCACCGCGGTATCGAATCGTCCTCACACAGATTTTTCTGTGTGAGGTTTTTTGTATCTCAAAGGGATCCAGTGAGACTGCAGCTCAAAGGACCGGCGAGAGAAAAAATCATAAACAGAATTGAAGATATAGAAAAGAGGACACAATCATGACAGAAACTAAAGGCTATTTCGGACAATTTGGTGGATCTTTCGTACCAGAACCCATTCAAAACTTGCTGGATCAATTAGAGGCAACTTTTGAACAATACAAAAATGACCCAGAATTTATCGCAGAATACAAACATTATTTGAAAGATTATTCTGGACGGGAAACTCCGCTCTACTTTGCGGAAAGTTTGACAGAACATTTAGGTGGGGCAAAAATTTATTTGAAGCGCGAAGATCTGAATCACCTAGGTTCGCACAAGTTAAATAACGTCTTGGGGCAAATCCTCTTGGCCAAACGCATGGGCAAAACGCGCGTGATTGCTGAAACAGGAGCCGGTCAACACGGTGTAGCTACAGCGGCTGCAGCAGCTAAGTTCGGCATGGCCTGTGATGTCTACATGGGGGCAGAAGACGTGGAACGCCAACGCTTGAATGTCTTCCGCATGGAAATGATGGGAGCAACCGTCCACTCAGTTGAAACAGGTACAAAGACCTTGAAAGATGCCGTTGATGCTGCGTTTGGAGCATGGATGGCGGATCTGGATGCCTTTTATGTTTTGGGTTCTGCTGTTGGCCCTCACCCTTACCCAACCATTGTTCATGAATTCCAAAAAGTGATCAGTGAAGAATCTAAACGCCAAATCTTGGAAAAAGAAGGTCGTTTGCCGGATTATGTGATTGCCTGTGTCGGTGGGGGATCCAATGCTATTGGTGCTTTCTCCCAATATGTAGGTGATGAAGAAGTCAAATTGGTCGGAGTTGAAGCGGCAGGACATGGTTTGGACACAGACCAGCACGCAGCGACCATGACCAAGGGGACTGTTGGAGTTGTCGATGGCATGAAGACCTATGCTGTCTTTGGAGAAGATGGAAAAGTAGCGCCAGTGTACTCAATCTCTGCTGGTTTGGACTACCCAGGGGTTGGTCCAGAGCATGCTTTCTTTAAAGATTCTGGTCGTGTCGAATATGTAGCTGCGACAGATGATGAAGCAGTTCAAGCTCTTCTTCTTCTCAGTAAGACAGAAGGGATCCTCCCAGCCATTGAAAGCTCACACGCAATTGCAGAAGCAGTCAAACGTGCTCCACAATTGGATAAAGACAAGATCATCATCATCAATGTTTCCGGACGTGGGGATAAGGATGTGGCTGCCATCGCCGATTATCTAGAAGCGAAAGCTGCAAAATAAGAAGAATTTATCTGCAAAACATCGTATAAAGCAGTAAAGCGTGATAACTCAGAAAGAGACAGGGAACGAAAGGAATCCGGTCTTTTTCTTTTTTAAAGAGAAAGACCAGGAGACCAATGAGGGAAGCCCCTTGCATGACTAGGAGGACTTGGGTAGCTGAGAGGGTCAAAGAAAAAGTAGCCAGTAAGAGAAAGTCCCCTGCTCCAATGCCAATGGAGTAAAGACAAGATAGAATTCCTAAGAAGAGAAAGACTCCCATTAAGAGGGTAGGACCGGTGCAAAGCAGGCAAAGAGTGTGGAGTATTAGCCAGAGAAGGAGAGGGTACTCCATGGAGCGCAAATCATAGATAGCCAAAACACAACTGCCAAGCAGAAGCAGGAGATGAGGAATGGGAAGAAAGCCCTGATAGCATAGCAAAAAAAGGAGGCCACTCCAGCCTTCAAAAAGGGCATACCAATAAGGAAGAGGACTCTGGCAGTAGCGACAACGGAATCGAAAGAGGACTTGTGAGAGAATGGGAATCAGGTCCAGAGGTCTTAAGGTTTGTTGGCAATGATCGCAGTGGCTTCTCGGACAGATGATGGAGCTTTCTGGAAAGCGGTCAATGACGAGCCCTAAAAAGGAGGCGATGCAGGCACCGACTGTAAAAAAATAAAAGTTAATCATACTTATATAATTCGTAAAAAAGATGACTAATAACGATTAGAACTGAAACAATTTTCTAACTTTTCTTATTTAAGCATTTTCTCTTGCATTTCTTAATTAGAAGGATTATAATATAACTAAATTAGAATAATTCTAAAAAAGGAGAATTTAGTTATGACAACAATTAAAAAAGAAGCAGCAAAAGACGTAGCAACATTTGCAACTATTAGCGAAGTAAGCAAGAGCTTAACCGATACAAAAGCGGTTTTGAATCAAGTGGTGGCAGACCTTTATGTCGCTCATATTGCCTTGCACCAAGTACACTGGTATATGCGTGGTCGTGGCTTCCTCGTATGGCATCCAAAAATGGATGAGTACATGGAAAGCTTGGATGCGACTCTTGATGAAGTCAGTGAACGCTTGATTACCTTGGGTGGTGCTCCTTATGCTAGCATGGTTGAGTTCTTGGAACACAGCAACATCCAAGAAGAAAAAGGTTCATTCGAACGCTCTATGGAAGAAAATTTGGGACGTGTTCTTTCTATCTTCCGCTACTTGGTAAGTCTTTATCAAAAAGCCTTGGATATCACAGATGCTGAAGGAGATGACGTGACCAACGATATCTTTGTTGGTGCAAAAGCTGAATTGGAAAAACATATCTGGATGATTGCCGCTGAATTAGGTCAAGCACCAGGTTTGTAATCTGAAAATAAACAAACGAGCCTTCCTTGCTTGGGAGGCTCATTTTTGTTTGGAAGTGATTTTTCCTGTAAATAAAATAGGGGCCATCTTGAAAATACTTGAAAGATTTGATAGAATAAGCACATGAAAACCCTGTACGACGTTCAACAATTTCTGAAAAAATTTGGAATCATTATTTATGTCGGAAAACGACTTTATGACATCGAATTAATGAAGATTGAATTGAAAAGGATCTATGACGCTGGGCTGATGGAAAAATTGGATTATCTAGAAGCAGAAGCCGTCTTACGTAGAGAACACGCACAGGAATTACGCTATTTAGAAGAGGAAAAAGAAAAGTGAGTTTAACAAATATTTTAGTATGGTTGATTGTTTTAGGGATGTTTGGCTGGATGGGCTACAATTACTTCCGTATCCGTCGGGCTGCAAAAATTGTGGACAATATAGAGTTTGAAGAATTGATCCGCAAAGGCCAATTAGTGGACTTGCGTGATCCAAATGAGTTCCACGCTAAGCATATTTTGGGAGCCCGGAATATTCCTTCTAACCAGTTAAAAGTGAGTCTGTCTGCTCTTCGCAAAGATAAACCAGTCTTGCTCTATGAGAACAGTCGTGGTTCCCGTGTGACCAATGCGGCTCTCTTCTTGAAAAAACAGGGCTATAAAGATATCTATATCTTGTCCTATGGTTTGGATTCATGGGATGGGAAAGTAAAAACGAACTAAGATCAAGGAACATTTTGCTAAAGACGTTGATGTGCCATCATAAAATGATATTAACTTTAAGGAGATTATAAAATGATTCTATTTTGGGGTTCAAAAGGTTACCAAAAATTATTGGGACATACACTAACTGCTATCGAATGTGGCCATTGTAACAATGTTGGTACTTGGGAAATTATGGAATACGGACGCAAGTATACTCTTTACTGGATTCCGCTCTTTCCTTACGGTAAAACTTATTTCCTTTCTTGCCCGATTTGTCACTACGGAAAAGAAATCCAAAAATCCGAAATTGAACAATATCTAAACTATTAATAAAAGATAGGTTATCAGTGTACTGACCCCAAAAAGTTAGACAATTAATTTACGCAAAGGATTTAGTTCTGTATTGCACAGGACTGAGTCCTTTTCTACCATTTGTCAAGTATATCAAGGTATTTGATGAAAAATAGTTTGAGTTCCATATGTCAAACGAAGGAAATTATCTTTTTTTGAGCTAAAGTTTAGTGTAAAAAGTGTACACAAAACCAACACCTTACCTAGTGATTTTTTTGATAAGGTGTTACAATAATATGGCATAAACAATTTTACCGATTTTGGGTAGAAGTATAATCGTAAAGTTTGTTATGCTTTATGAGGTAATACATTGTTCTGATGAGACGATGTATAGAGGCAATCGTGTGTGGTTTGGTTGAAGTCACTTGCGATTGTCTTTTCCGTTTAAGTTTTACCTTAATTCGTTTGTTGTTGCAATAATCAAAATATTCTACAATAGCTTGTTCCAATTGGTTAAGCGACTTAAATGTATTCTCGTAACCATAAAATATTTCTGATTTCAAAATGCCAAAGAAAGATTCCATCATGCCGTTGTCTGGACTGTTTCCTTTACGTGACATGGACGGTTGGATTCCTTTACCCTCTAAAAAATGATGATAATACTGATGTTGATACTGCCATCCTTGATCACTATGGAGAATAGTATTTGTGTAATGATCCTCACTGAAGGCCCGCTTTAACATAGCTTCCACTTGTTCTAAGTTTGGTGAAGTAGAAAGTTTATAAGCGACAATTTCGCTGTTAAAGCCATCTAAAGCTGGAGACAAATAAAGCTTTTGAGTACTTGCTGGAATGGCAAATTCTGTCACATCTGTATAGCACTTTTCCATTGGCTTGGACGCTTCAAACTGACGTGGAATAAGGTTGTCTGCTTTTTTTCCAATCTCTACTTGGTATGAAGAATACTTCCGTTTACGATGAATTCGAGCACTTAAACCAAGGACCTTCATCAGGCGTTGGACTCTTTTGTGATTGACCATATAACCACGATTTCTCAATTCAAGAGTCATTCGGCGATAGCCATAATTTCCTCTGTGCTCAGTAAAAATAGATTGAATTTCAGCTTTAAGATCTTTATCTTTGTCAAGCTTATCCAGTTGTTTCAACTGATAGTAGTAAGTTGAGCGAGGTAAACGAGCCGCTTCAAGAAGTAAATCTAGTCGAAATCCTCCTGAAGCCATTTCTCTAATTGTCTCTGCCTTTCTCGTTGTAAGGATTCGTCCCTGTCTTCTAGCTCTTTTAACTTTTTTAAGTAAGCCACCTCGGTACGTAAGCGTTCATTCTCTTCTTGGAGTCGCTCTAGTTCTGTCATTTCTTCCCAAGTTTTCTTACGTTTACGTCCCATTTTAGGTACTCTCCCTCTTGTTTTCTCAACAATAGTATACTCGTTTTTCTTGTATTGTGCCATCCAATTTGGAAGCATACCACGATTTGGGAGAGCATATTCGAGAGTAACTCTATCTTGAGACCAGTTTTCATGTAGAACTTTATCAATTATTTCTTGTTTTAATTCAGGAGAGTAGTAACGATTTTTTCCTTTTTTGATGAACTCTATTCCATAACAATCAATCAATTTAATCATGTACCTAAGATTAGAAT
>NZ_JWAK01000015.1:153564-213046 GCF_001069335.1 Streptococcus sp. 1171_SSPC | reverse complement strand
TATTAATAATGGTTTATTGGAGGTAGTTAAAAATGAAAGAAAAATATAAAGTGACTGGGCAGTTATTTTTACTCTCAAATTTACCGTTTTGTTGTTTTATTTTGAAAGATATTTCATTAGTCTATGCTAGGTTGCTATTTGTACTTTTCTTGTTTTTTACATTATATTTCTCTTATCAAATAAGCATAAAACATAATGTCATTAATCGTATTCAGAAACTAGAGTGGAACAAAGTACTTTATTGTTTAGCATTCGTTGCTTTGATGAGACTTACAGTTCATTTGTATGTAAGCATTTTTGGAGATACCCAAAATGATGCGTTATTACAAATTTTAAAAGATATTATGGGCATAGAGTTATTCAATTTTTATGGAATTTTCGTAGGACCAGTTTTAGAGGAAATAACTTTTCATGGTGCAATAATGAATTATTGCTATAATATGAGCAGGAAAGGTTTCTTCATATCAAATATATTGTTTGGATTTGTGCATTGTATGAACGAACCTAGTATTGGAATTTTTATTAGATCGATTTTACTGTATAGTTTGTTAGGCTGTATAGTATCTTACATTTATTATAGAACTAAAAGGATAGAATACTCTGTACTAATTCACATGCTTGCTAATTTTTTGGCTGTAATAAATTTTTAATTATGTATTCTGATTATTTTTTATTTGTAATTTTATGTAAGATTTTGCTTAATAAACCACTAATAAATAGTGCAGAAATATGTACTGATTTTCAAATATATAAGGTTCAAAAACATGATTTTTGTATGACTCAATTATACAGCTCACAGGTTTAGAGCGGAAAGAAGAAAAAGTTATCAAACATGGTTTCCGTTTGTTGGAAGAACAGCTGGGGCTCTATATCAAAGAAAACTACTCAGGAATTTCTAAAATAGAATTCTCGCCAGAGAGGTAAAACTTGGGAGACAATTAGAAGAGAATAGAGATAAGTTTGAATAGACAATTTCTAGTTTTGAAACTAGATTAAGCCACCGTATAAGGAAAAAACTTTACAATAAAAGTATGGAATCTCTTGAAATATGAAAAAGAAGCGATAACACTGATCACTATTTAAAACACTCTATAGCAAAGCCCACTTGTTTCTGCTGTCTGAAAATTTTTGTAAATTACAAATTGAAAACAAATCAATTTTTGATAGCGTTTTCCTTGAATCTAAAATAGGCCAGGAGTATAATAGAGGGTGGAAAAAGTACATTAAAAAGGAGTGTTTCATGATGATCATTAGTGTGATTTTTGCTGTAGCTTACTTCTTGCTGGTTGCCCTTGTTGCAGCTCTTGTTTTCCGAGCGATAGGAAAAATATTTGAGCTCTTCGATGGTTTCCTGATGTACCATTAAGAGATAAACAAGCCCACTCATTATGAGTGGTTTTTTACTATTAGACGGGAGAGGATTATGACAACGGAATATGAAAAAATGATTGCTGGTGAGTTCTACAGTCCCGTGGATCCAGAATTGAGGAAGTTAGCCCCAAGAAGCTAGGACCAAGCAATTTGCCTTTAACCGAGAAGCAGATGGGGAGAAACGGAGCCAAATGATTAAAAGTTGGTTCGGATCCACAGGGAATAATGTTTCCATTCATCCTTTTTTTGCTTGTGATTATGGGGTGAATATCCACTTGGGAGAGAACTTCTATGCCAACTGGAACCTAACCATGTTGGATGTCTGCCCGATCAGGCTTGGAAAGAACGCCATGATCGGTCCCAACTGCCAATTTCTCACGCCTCTCCATCCCCTAGATCCGCATGAACGTAATGCTGGAAAAGAATATGGGGCTCCGATAACGATTGGAGATAACTTCTGGGCTGGTGGAGGAGCTATCATTCTTCCAGGCGTTACCCTAGGCGATAATGTCGTCGTTGGAGCAGGGGCAGTAGTGACCAAATCCTTCGGGGATAATGTTGTCCTAGCTGGTAATCCGGCAAGAATCATCAAGGAAATCGAGGTGAAAGAATGAGATTTTACTTTATCGGAGGACTCGGAAGTAATGAAAATCATATGAGCGAATTTGCTCACTGCTTTTCCTTCCCCATCACGTATCTAGATGCCTATAAGGTAAAACTGGAATCTCCAAAAGATTTAGTAGATTGGTTCGAAGCCCATGCGCATTCTAATGAAAATACTTGTATCATTGCCCATTCACTAGGTGGAGATTTGGCTCGATACCTAGCATCCAATGTGCCACAAATTACTCACCTAGTCCTCCTTGACGGGGGCTATCTTGACATGGACCAGATCTTACCACTAGAGCAGGAACTCGAAGAGACACTCGCCTATCTCAAGCAACAGGTATTTTCATCTCTAGAGGAAGCAGTTGCAAGTGAACTTGGAGATACTGAAAATCCTTCGCCAACCACTATAAAAGCGATCCAATCTAGTTATCGTTGGAATCCTGACCTTCATCATTATGAACTGGATTTGGATCCACAAGCAGTTCTTTCTTTACTGAGACTTAGACGGGAGCTTCGATCCTTTCAAGTTCCACTCATAGATACCAAGGCCTTATTCATCGGACCTAAATACGAAGATGAGCCCGATTGGAGAACTAGAGCACTTGAAAATTTAGATCCTTCTATAAAGAAGGTACTCTTAAAGGATCTCGGTCACGATTTTTATACAGCAGTTCCTAATCTTGTCAGCAAAGAAATCATCAATTGGATTGGTATTTGTTCATAAATAACTCGTATATAGAAGCTGCTTTAAACAATCGTCTAGTAATTTCCGAACATTAATTCAATAATCAGCATTCTAATTGAATCGACTCCGTATCTTTGCTATAATCTTGAATGGAAACGTCGGAAGGCGTAGTGATGACGCATCACGATTTAAATTTTAGAAACGAGATTCCAATCCGTATGTTAAACGAATTTCCAATCTTTGATTACGAAGATATTCAATTAATCCCTAACAAGTGTATTATCAAAAGTCGTGCAGAAGCTGACACGACAGTTCAGTTTGGTAAGCACACCTTCAAGCTACCAGTGGTACCTGCTAACATGCAGACTATCCTGGATGAGGATGTGGCTGAGCAACTGGCTAAAGGGGGATATTTTTACATTATGCACCGCTTTGACGAAGCTGGTCGCATTCCCTTTATCAAACGTATGCACGATCAGGGCTTAATTGCTTCCATTTCAGTTGGAGTAAAAGACTATGAGTACGACTTCGTGACTCAACTCAAGGACGACGCACCAGAATACATCACCATCGATATCGCTCACGGACACTCAGATAGTGTCATCCAAATGATCCAGCATATCAAGAAGGAATTACCAGATACCTTTGTCATCGCAGGAAATGTCGGAACACCAGAGGCCGTTCGGGAGTTGGAAAACGCTGGAGCAGATGCTACCAAGGTCGGGATTGGACCTGGTAAGGTGTGTATTACCAAAGTGAAGACAGGCTTTGGTACTGGCGGTTGGCAGTTAGCTGCCCTTCGTTGGTGTTCAAAGGCAGCCCGCAAACCGATTATTGCGGATGGCGGAATTCGGACGCATGGAGATATTGCGAAATCCATTCGTTTTGGTGCTAGCATGGTCATGATCGGTTCTCTCTTTGCAGGTCACATTGAAAGCCCAGGGAAAACCGTTGAAGTCGATGGGGAATCCTTTAAAGAGTACTATGGATCTGCTTCCGAGTACCAAAAAGGGGCCTATAAAAATGTTGAAGGCAAGAAAATTCTCCTACCAGCCAAAGGTCATCTGCAAGATACCTTGACAGAGATGGAGCAAGACTTGCAAAGTTCTATTTCCTATGCTGGAGGCCGGAAGGTTGCTGATCTGAAGCATGTCGATTATGTCATCGTAAAGAACTCTATCTGGAATGGTGACTCTCATTAAAACTACAATTACTTATTTATCTTGCGGATTGGCGCAAGGTCTCTACAAGGTGCCGGAACACCTAACAATAAGTAAGTCTTAGATTGATCCAGGGATACTTGGATTCTGTAGAGGCTTACTTGGTAAGTCTCTATTTTTTGTTCCAAACTGTTTAGGAGAAAACATGAAATTATTAGAAGAACGCATATTGAAAGACGGAAATGTCCTGGGAGAGAATATCCTCAAGGTCGATTCCTTCTTGACCCACCAAGTGGATTACCAGTTGATGAAAGAAGTTGGGAAGGCTTTTGCGGAACGCTTTAAAGATGCTGGTCTAACCAAGATTGTGACCATTGAAGCTTCCGGAATTGCTCCTGCCCTCTATGTGGCAGAAGCTTTGGAACTTCCCATGATCTTTGCCAAAAAAGCCAAGAATATTACTATGAATGAAGGGATTTTGACAGCAGAAGTCTATTCCTTTACCAAGCAAGTGACCAGTACGGTTTCCATTGCTAGCAAGTTTTTAACACCAGATGATCGCGTCTTGATCGTTGATGACTTTCTGGCAAATGGCCAAGCTGCTAAGGGCTTGATCCAGATCATCGAACAAGCTGGTGCGAGTGTTGAAGCAGTCGGTATCGTCATCGAGAAATCTTTCCAGAATGGCCGTGGACTACTAGAAGAACTCGGCTACCCAGTTGTTTCACTTGCTCGTTTGGACCGTTTTGAAAATGGTCAGGTTGTATTTAAGGAGGCAGACATCTAATGCAAAAACAAGAAAACCATTCACAGGCAGCCATTCTAGGCTTGCAACACCTATTAGCCATGTATTCGGGCTCTATTCTAGTACCGATTATGATTGCGGGCGCTTTGGGCTATAATGCCCAGCAACTAACCTATCTCATCTCTACAGATATCTTTATGTGTGGGGTAGCCACCTTCCTGCAATTGCAGTTAAACAAACATTTCGGGATTGGTCTTCCGGTCGTCCTTGGGGTGGCCTTCCAGTCTGTAGCACCTCTTAGCATGATTGGGGCTAACCATGGTAGTGGAGCCATGTTTGGTGCCTTGATTGTTTCAGGGATTTACGTGGTTCTTGTCTCAGGATTCTTCTCGAAAATCGCCAACCTCTTCCCATCCATCGTGACAGGATCTGTCATTACGACCATTGGTTTGACCTTGATTCCAGTTGCGATTGGGAATATGGGAAACAATGCAGCAGAACCTACGGTTCAAAGTTTGCTCTTGGCCGTAATCACCATCCTCATCATTCTGGTGGTCAACATCTATACAACCGGCTTTATCAAATCCATCTCTATTTTGATTGGGTTGATCGTTGGGACAGCCATCGCAGCTTCTATGGGATTGGTGGACTTCGCACCTGTAGCACAAGCTCCAGTCGTTCACGTTCCAACACCGTTCTTCTTTGGAGCTCCTAAGTTTGAAATCACTTCAATCGTTATGATGTGTATTATCGCGACTGTTTCCATGGTGGAATCGACTGGTGTTTATCTTGCTCTTTCAGATATTACAAAAGATCCAATTGATAGCACGCGCCTTCGCAATGGATACCGCGCTGAAGGGTTGGCCGTCCTTCTCGGTGGTATCTTCAATACCTTCCCATACACAGGGTTCTCACAAAACGTCGGCTTGGTGAAATTATCTGGTATCAAGACCCGTCTTCCAATCTACTACGCGGCTGGTTTCCTCGTTCTTCTTGGTCTCCTTCCTAAGTTTGGTGCTTTGGCGCAAATCATCCCAAGTCCAGTACTTGGTGGAGCTATGTTGGTCATGTTTGGTTTTGTATCTATTCAAGGGATGCAGATTCTTGCACGTGTTGATTTTGAACACAATGAGCACAATTTCCTCATCGCGGCTGTATCAATCGCAGCAGGAGTAGGGTTAAACAATAGCACACTCTTTAATGGCTTACCAAGCGCCTTTAAAATGTTCTTTGCAAACGGAATTGTTGTTGCCAGCGTCTTGGCAATTATTCTGAACGCCATCTTAAACCGCAATAAAAAATAATCTAAAAAAGCTGAGGATCCGTTAGATCTTCAGTTTTTTAATTTTTTTGACATTTAAGGAGACATATAGTAGAGTGGTAAGAGAAAATTTCACCATGATAAGAAGAGAGTCCTACCATGTATCTAACCCATCATTTTAAAGAGCGCTTGCGCTTGTTTATCAGTCTATTTATCCCTCTCCTGGTCTATCAACTTGCCAACTACTCTGCTGGTTTTGTGGATACAGCCATGACGGGACAATACAATACCTTAGACTTAGCTGGAGTCTCGACTGCCACAAGTCTCTGGAATCCATTTTTTACCTTTTTAACGGGGATTGTATCAGCTTTAACACCGATTATCGGTCATCATTTAGGACAGGGAAATAAAAAACGAATCGCTTCTGATTTTTATCAATTTATCTATCTCTCTTTCATGATGGCTGTCCTTTTGATTGCTTTTGTCTTGCTGATTGCACCAATCGTCTTAAGAAAAATTGGTCTAGAAAGTGTCGTAGCTGGGATCGCAACCCATTATTTAGCCTTTCTCTCTCTAGGGATTTTGCCACTTTTACTCTTTAGTGTGGTCCGTTCCTTGCTGGATACCTTGGGGCTCACTCGCTTGTCCATGTACCTCATGCTCCTCTTATTGCCTTTAAATGCAAGTTTTAACTACATGTTGATCTATGGAGCTTTTGGTCTACCTGAGCTAGGAGGAGCAGGAGCAGGTCTGGGGACATCCTTAGCTTACTGGGTTCTCCTCATCATTGCTTTCTTGATTCTTTTCAAACATCCTAAAGTAGCTATCTACCAACTATGGAAGATCCAACCTCTCAACCTCAAAGAGATGAAAGAGACGATCCGACTCGGCTTACCGATTGGAGGGATTGTGTTTGCAGAAGTGATTATTTTCTCTGTAGTGGGCTTGCTCATGGCTAAATTCCCATCAATGACTATTGCCAGTCACCAGTCGGCTATGAACTTCTCAACCCTTATGTACGCTTTCCCAGCTAGTATCTCCAATACCATGGCTATTATCGTTTCCTTTGAGATTGGGTCTGGGCGTCCCGATGTCGTTCGTCAATATTGTCGGATTGGACGCTGGACAGCCTTTGGGTTTTCCTTCTTTACCCTTACTTTCCTCTATCTGTATCGCTATCAAGTGGCGGGTCTCTATGGAACTGACTCAGAATTTATTCATCAGACAGCCATTTTCATGACCTATAGCCTGCTGTTCCAAATAGCAGATACAGTCGCAGCACCGATTCAAGGGATTCTTCGGGGGTACAAGGATACTACCGTTCCCTTCTTACTTGGTGTCTTTAGTTACTGGTGTGTCTCTATTCCCTTGGGGATCTTTTTAGACCATGTCACTAACCTAGGTCCGTATGCTTACTGGATTGGCTTAATTTCTAGTATTGTCGTTAGTGGTATTTGTTACCAGATGCGACTATGGCAGATTCAAAAGAAATACCAAATTTCCTAAAAGAGGCTGGGACAAAAGTCCTAGCCTCTCAATTGTCTTTGGATTATCGAGCAAAACGCAGTGGTTGAGTGGGCTCTACTTCGCTGATTTCATCAGCTTTTACAGCCCTACTCAACTGTGCGGAGGTGGGACGACGAAATCGAATTCTAACGAATTACCTATTTCTGTCCCACTCTCTTATTTAGTGCGCATCTCACCTTGAGGGAAGTAGGTTCCTTCAGGCATATCATTAATAATGACATGGACAGCAGATTGGGGAGCACCTGTATTCCGAACGACAGCCTCGGTTACTTCCTTGGCCAAAGCTTTCTTTTGCTCCAATGTGCGCCCTTCGAATAAATCAATACGTACAAATGGCATTGCGCCACCTCCTTCATAAATCTTAACCTTATTTTATCACATTTTAGGATACAAAGCTGGGCAAAAATATGGTAAAATATAATGAAACACTTTTAGAGAGAACAGAAGGAAAATGGCACAATTATATTATAAATATGGGACTATGAACTCAGGTAAAACCATCGAAATTTTGAAGGTAGCCCATAATTATGAAGAACAAGGCAAAGGCGTGGTCATCATGACCTCTGCCATCGATACACGAGATGGAGTGGGAGTAGTTTCTAGCCGGATTGGTATGAAACGGGAAGCTATGGCCATCGAAGACGAGACAGATATCTTCGGTTATATCCAAAGTTTGGAAGAGAAACCCTATTGTGTCTTGATCGATGAAGCTCAGTTTTTGAAACGCCACCATGTCTATGACTTGGCTAGGGTTGTTGATGAAATGGATGTGCCGGTGATGGCTTTTGGCCTCAAAAATGATTTCCGAAATGAACTCTTTGAAGGTTCCAAATACCTCCTCTTGTTAGCCGACAAGATCGAAGAAATCAAGACCATCTGCCAATACTGTTCCCGCAAGGCGACCATGGTCTTGCGTACCCAAGCGGGCAAACCCGTCTACGATGGAGAGCAGATCCAGATCGGTGGACACGAGACCTATATCTCGGTTTGCCGTAAGCATTATTTTAATCCTGATATACCAACTGAAAGCGTCTAGAACGTTTTAGAGAGGATAATAATGTCTATTTGTTTAAAAGATATTACAATAGAGAATTATTTTAACGTTTTAAATCTAGAAGTTCAGCCAAACCAAAGGAATTTTATTGCATCCAATTCCATTAGTTTAGCTGAAGCCTATGTATATGATAAAAATGGTGATTTTATAGTTCCCTTAGCAGTTTATGATGAGGAAGTATTAGTTGGTTTTGTTATGATTGCCTATGACCAGAAAATTGGGATCAGCAAGGGGAACTACTTGTTATTTCGTTTTATGATCGATAAACGATTTCAAGGTTTAGGCTATTTTAAACCGACTATGGATGCAGTCATTGACTTTGTTCGAACAGAGCCAGCTGGAAAAGCAACAAGTCTTTGGTTATCTTATGAACCGGAAAATAATCAAGCGAGATCTTGCTATCTCCATTATGGATTTAAAGAAACTGGCGAAGTCATAGAAAACGAAATTGTAGCAATCTATGATCTAACAACCAAGAATTAAGGAGCAAACATGAATATCTATGATCAACTACAAGCTGTAGAAGACCGATACGAAGAGTTAGGAGAGTTATTGAGTGACCCAGATGTGGTCTCTGATACCAAACGCTTTATGGAGCTTTCAAAAGAAGAAGCTTCCACTCGTGACACGGTGACAGCTTACCGTGAGTACAAACAAGTCCTTCAAAATATCGTCGATGCTGAAGAAATGATTAAAGAATCAGGTGGAGACGCTGATTTGGAAGAAATGGCCAAGCAAGAACTTAAGGATGCTAAGGCTGAAAAAGAAGAATACGAAGAAAAACTGAAGATCTTACTTCTTCCAAAAGATCCAAACGATGATAAGAACATTATCTTGGAAATCCGTGGGGCAGCAGGAGGAGACGAAGCCCAATTGTTCGCTGGTGATCTATTGCAGATGTACCAAAAATACGCAGAAAGCCAAGGCTGGCGCTTTGAAGTCATGGAAGCTTCCTACAATGGCGTTGGCGGGATCAAAGAAGTCGTAGCCATGGTCTCTGGTCAATCAGTCTACTCGAAACTCAAGTATGAATCTGGTGCCCACCGGGTGCAACGGGTTCCTGTGACAGAAAGCCAAGGGCGTGTCCATACCTCTACAGCAACCGTTCTGGTCATGCCAGAAATCGAAGAAGTTGAGTACGACATTGATCCAAAAGATCTTCGGATTGACATCTACCACGCATCTGGTGCGGGTGGACAGAACGTCAACAAGGTCGCAACAGCCGTTCGTATCGTCCACTTGCCGACCAATATCAAGGTAGAGATGCAGGAAGAACGGACGCAACAGAAGAACCGTGAAAAAGCCATGAAGATCATCCGTGCGCGTGTGGCTGACCACTTTGCTCAGATTGCCCAAGACGAGCAAGACGCTGAGCGGAAGTCCACTATCGGTACTGGTGACCGTTCAGAGCGGATCCGGACTTATAACTTCCCTCAAAACCGTGTGACCGATCACCGGATTGGCTTGACCCTTCAAAAACTGGATACTATCTTATCTGGTAAACTGGACGAAGTGGTAGATGCTTTGGTCTTGTATGATCAAACACAAAAACTAGAAGAGTTGAATAAATAATGTTGTTGGGACCATTATTAGCCCAGTATGAAGAAGCATTAATAGTCGTTGGAGAGGAAGCAGAAAGCCTCTCCTTCGCGTATCGAGCTTTAAAAAACTGGACCTTTACAGACTTTGTCCTTGCCTTGCAAAAAGAAGTGGAAGCAGAGGACCAGGACTTGCTTGAATCCATCTTTGAGCAGTTGAAACATCACGTTCCTCCCCAGTATATTATTGGCAGCGCAGAATTCTGTGGCCATGTTTTTACAGTTGACAAGCGCGTGCTGATCCCACGACCAGAGACAGAGGAGTTGGTGGATCTCATACTGGAGGAAAACGATGAGGAAGCCTTACGAGTTCTAGATATCGGAACAGGTAGTGGTGCCATCGCCATTAGCTTAGCCCTTGCTAGATCTAACTGGCAGGTTCAAGCTAGCGATATATCAGAAGAAGCTTTGGAGCTTGCTCAAGAAAATGCTAATCAGTTAGAAGCAAATGTTTCCTTCAAGTCTTCAGATGTTTTGGAACAGTTATCAGGTCCTTATGACCTGATTGTATCCAACCCGCCCTATATCTCTCGGGATGATGTAGAAGAAGTCGGACCCAACGTACTAGCCTCTGAACCCCACTTAGCTCTCTTTGCGGACCGTGATGGATATGCCATCTACGAAAAGATTGCCCAACAGGCACCAAATGTTTTAACAGCAGACGGAAAGGTTTATCTAGAAATTGGCTATAAGCAAGGAGCCAAAGTAAAAGAGCTCTTTCAAGAAGCGTTTCCCGACAAACGCGTTCGCGTTCTGAAAGACCAATTTGGACAAGATAGAATGGTAGTAGTAGACAATGGATCTATTTGAAAAAGAATTAGAAGCTGGTCACGCAGTTGTCTTACCGACAGAAACCGTCTATGGCCTCTTTGCCAAGGCTCTGAATGAAGCAGCAGTTGATCATGTATATGCTCTAAAGCAACGCCCTCGCGAAAAGGCTATGAATCTAAATATCTCCAGCGAAGCAGAAATTCGATTTTATTCAAAAAATCATCCATCCTACCTATCCAAATTAGTTGCAAGTTTCTTACCAGGCCCTTTAACCATCATCCTTGAGGCTAATGAAGAAGTTCCAAGCTGGATCAATTCTGGAATGGCTACAGTTGGCTTTCGGATGCCAGCTCATCCAAAAACATTGGAATTAATTCGTAAAACAGGTCCCTTGATAGGACCTTCTGCTAATCTTTCAGGTCATGCAAGTGGAACAAAGTATGAGGCTATTGTAAGCGAATTTGATCAAGTGGTTCCTGGTATAGAGGATGATGACTTCTTGACTGGCCAAGATTCAACTATTTTGGATATCTCTGGTTCTAAAGCCAGGATTTTGCGGCAAGGTTTTATAACGAAAGCTGATTTGCTTGCACATGTGCCCGAGCTTTCCTTTGAGGATGATGAATTTCCTCAGTGATAATGTACATAAATATTTTTTTATAAAGGAGAAGACCTATGATTTTTGACAAAGAAGATTACAAAGCCTATGATGCGGACCTATGGAATGCCATCGCAAAAGAAGAGGAGCGCCAGCAAAACAATATCGAGTTGATTGCTTCTGAGAACGTCGTTTCAAAGGCAGTTATGGCTGCACAAGGGTCTATCCTGACCAATAAATATGCTGAAGGTTACCCTGGTCATCGTTACTATGGTGGGACAGATGTTGTAGACGTCGTTGAAAGCTTGGCGATTGAACGCGCTAAGGAAATTTTTGGTGCTAAGTTTGCCAATGTTCAACCCCACTCAGGTAGTCAGGCCAACTGTGCTGCTTATATGGCCTTGATTGAGCCTGGAGACACTGTTATGGGGATGGATCTGGCTGCTGGTGGACATTTAACTCACGGTGCCTCTGTGAGCTTCTCAGGTCAAACTTATAACTTTGTGTCTTATAGTGTAGATCCTGAAACAGAGCTCTTGGATTTTGATGCCATCCTAAAACAAGCCAAAGAAGTGAAGCCAAAACTCATCGTTGCTGGTGCCTCAGCCTACTCTCATATCATTGATTTCTCTAAATTCCGTGAAATTGCGGATGCAGTAGGAGCTAAGCTCATGGTTGACATGGCCCATATCGCTGGTTTGGTCGCAGCAGGTCTTCACCCAAGCCCAGTTCCTTATGCACATATCACGACCACGACCACCCACAAGACCCTTCGTGGCCCTCGTGGTGGCTTGATCTTGACCAATGATGAAGACTTGGCCAAGAAGATCAATTCAGCTATCTTCCCTGGTATTCAAGGAGGACCTTTGGAGCATGTCATCGCAGCTAAAGCAGTAGCCTTCAAGGAAGCACTGGATCCAGCCTTTAAAGAGTATGCATCGAACGTCATTAAAAACAGTCAGGCCATGGCGGATGTCTTCTTACAAGATCCTGATTTCCGTGTCATTTCAGGCGGAACTGAGAACCACCTTTTCCTTGTCGATGTGACGAAAGTCGTTGAAAATGGGAAAGTGGCGCAAAACTTGTTGGATGAAGTCAACATTACCCTTAATAAGAACTCTATTCCTTATGAAACCTTGTCGCCATTCAAGACCAGTGGAATCCGGATTGGGGCAGCAGCCATCACCGCTCGTGGTTTTGGAGTAGAGGAAAGCCGTACAGTGGCTGAACTGATGATCAAATCCTTGAAAAACGCAGAGAACCCAACTGTATTAGAAGAAGTGCGGAACCAAGTCAAAGCCTTGACAGATGCCTTCCCACTTTACGAGGACTAAACCATCTTATGGACATTTACGTAAAAAAAGCCATCATTCATCAATTTAGCCCAGATGATACCGATCTTTATCTAGCAGACAAATTCCTGAATATCACCCCAAAAATTGAGGAATACTTGCGCAAAAAGATTGAGCGGGTCTATTCCGATGAGGCCAAGACCGGCATTTTTAAGGAAGACAATCCATTCCTTGAGATGATAACGGATGATCTCCTAGAAACTTCAGTAGCCTTAGCCAATCGCTGGAAAGAAGAATTTGTCGTCTCTGAGAATCAAAAGACCAACGATTTGGTGTTTATCCAATTCTCAAAAGAAGGGGTGGATCATTTTGCCTTTCTTCGGATCGCCTTACGGGAAACCTTGACACATCTTGGTGGGGAAGTGGATAATCCGATTAAGTTGACGCAAAACAATCTACCTGGCTTTGGAACGGGTGCTGATGAAGCCTTGGTTATCAATCTTCAAAGCCGCAAGTACCATTTGATCGAAAAACGAATCAAGTACAATGGCGCTTTCTTGAACTATTTCTCTGAGAATCTCCTCCAGGAGCAACCCAAGATTTCACCTAAAAAATCGATCAAAGAAATCGAAAAAACAGCCCAACGGATTGCTGAGAACTTCCAACAAGATGATTTTCAGTTCCAATCCAAGGTCAAATCAGCAATTTTCAACCAACTGGAAGAAGAGAATGAATTGTCACCTGAAAAGTTAGCCAATGATTTGTTCGATAACAACTTAACAGCTCGACTCAGTTTTGTCGATCAGGTGAAAGAGACTATTCCAGATCCTGTTCGCTTCGATGAGATTGATGCCAGCCGCCAATTGAAGAAATTTGAAAACCAAAAACTCTCCCTTTCAAACGGAATTGAGCTTTTGGTCCCTAACCATGTTTACGAAGATGCTGAATCAGTAGAGTTCATCCAGAATGAGAATGGGACCTACTCGATCCTCATCAAGAATATAGAGGACATTCAGAATAAATAATGATGAAACGAATAATAAAAATTTTCTTTTGCCTCTTGCTCGTCTTTTTCATATACAAGGGCTATCAGATACACCGGGATGTAAAACAGGTCATGACTTATCGTACCTTAGTGCGTGAAGTACTGGCTGAGGAAGATACTGGTACTAATGAAGATCTGATCCTTGCTATGATTTATACAGAGACCAAGGGCAAGGAAGATGATGTCATGCAGGCCAGTGAAAGTGCAACAGGCCAGACAAATTCTATCACCAATAACAAAGAAAGTATACGCCAAGGAATTCAAACCCTCTCTGAAAATCTGCGAAAAGCAAAGGAGAAGGGAGTCGATCCCTGGACAGCTGTTCAGGCTTATAATTTCGGACAGGATTACATTGAATATGTAGAAAAAAATGGCGGGAAAAACAGTCTTGAATTAGCTCGTAAATACTCAAAAGAAGTGGTTGCACCGAGTCTTGGTAATGTCACAGGGAAGACCTATCTTTATCTCCATCCTATTTCATTTTTACATGGCTCAGAGCTCTACGTTAATGGGGGAAATTATTATTATTCACGTCTCGTTGAAATGAATCAGTTCATCATGAAACTATTTTCCTGGTTCTAATACAAGCAGTCACTCTAAACAAGGGAAGAATCCCTTGTTTTTTTATGGAGCAAACTGTCATCTGTTTATAAAGAAGCTGTAAGCCCGTCATAAGATAAAAAGGATAGACTAGTTGGGAGGCAAAGGGATAAAACCTGCTTCCTTTTTCTGTAGGCTTATATTAAAAATTTAAGTCCTAAAAAAAAACCAATTTTCATTGGCTTTTTAATCTGTTACTTCGATTGAGAGATAAGGAAGACCTAAGATTTTTCCGAAAATACCTAGAAGTGTTTTCATAGCTGAAGCTTTAATAATAGCTGTTTGACCAGCTTTTACGATCACTTCCTTAGAACGAGTGAAGGCTCCTCTTTGATCTACGTAGACCTTAACCATATCAACCCCTTCAGGAAGCGGAAGTATAACGGTTTCGTCTTTGCTTAAGTTGGCAACACATTCTCCATTGATATAAACGTTTACCTTCATTAATACACCTACAAGGCCAGTTTGACGCGATACTGTAATTTCTGACATTTTGTTTCTCCTAAACTTTAAAAGTATTTTACTTAATAATTCATAAAAATAACGATAACTTTATCATAGCATTGTTTTCTTTAAGAATCAAGTTAAATCTTATACTAAAGATAGTGTATGTATCTATTAGAATAGATTCTTCAAATTAAGTTTAAATCATAAATAATTACGCTTGAAGAACTTACAAATTTATGCTATTATCATGTTGAAAATAATTATCTCATTCTGTTATAAATTATGAAAGAAATAGTTGTATATACACAAATAATTATATTTTAAAGTAAAAAATAAGTCAGGAAATGTATTATGAAGATGTTTATACTTTCTATATTGGTTGCGTTTTTATATCATCTGATTAAAGCTCAATTTAAGAGTATTTTTTTAGATATTCTAATATTTTCATTTGTAATAACTTCTCATTTGATTTTTTCTTATTACTTCTTACCAATAGAATTATTAATCGGACTTAGTGGAGCAAACATCTTATATACAATTTTTAAGAAGCTTAAAGATAAAAAAACTATGAAAGACTTCATGAAATATTTTATTATTGGAATTGGTGAAGTTAATTTCCTTACTTATCTAATTTACATGTGCATGAGCCTCGCTCCTCTCTTTCATATATTTATTATCGGAGCAGAAGTAAGTTCTGGAAAAATGGTTATAATCATCTTAAGTTTACTATGGGGATTATTTTTAACATTTGCACGGATTTATAGCAAACTTTTGAAATGAATAGATTAATTATTTCCTATAAGATACATGTTTTATAAATACTATTCAAATAAAGATCTCTATATATATTTTCATCATTTTTGACTATAGTAGTAAATCAAAAAATCACTTGAAAAATCAAGTGATTTTTTGTATTTAAATAAATTTTTATGTATCTATCTAGAGATTAACTCTGACATCAAAAGGGAACTTGTAATATCATTTTGCGTTTCTAGTAATTTATTATTTTTCTCTAATAGAGTATTTTGTTTAGAATTTGATTGTTTCAGTTCAGAGTAATGAGAGTGTTGTTGCTGAATGGAGAATTCTAGACTTTCACGCAATTTCTTACCATCATCAGCCAGTTGAGATGAAAGGTTATCAACAGATTGATAATTGATAAAGATTATTAATGGTGTAGAGCATCTGATCTTGGAATTGATCTGTTTTCATAAGATTGACACTCTCTTTCCATGTATCTGCTCGTCCCTCGTTTAATAACTGCCAAATAACTGATAAACTTTTAGAATCATGATACGATTTTGGTAGTAATGCAATCATACTAGTACCGTTTTCAATTCTATTATTATAGTCTTGCAAAGCCGTAGAAAATTTTTCATTTAACTTGAAAACCTTTTCAATTGCTGCTTTAGGGTATCTTTTTTTCCAAACATCAGTTGTTTTTAGCAATTCTTTATTCTTATTATAGTCATTAATTAATTTATTTAAATAATCAGTAGGGATTGCATCAGTAATTAATTGGTTATAAACATTCTTTTCAATAAATTCTGATAGAGGCTTATTTGTATACTCTTTTAAGACTGTTTGTGAGTGAATATAACGATCGTTAGCAATCTTTTTAGATTTTGATTCTGCTGAAGGATCTCTTACAAATTTTTCCCAGAGAGAAATAGTTAGTGGACTTGTGATAGTCAATAAAACTGCAAATGCAATTACAAATCCTACAAAGAATGAGAAGGATAAAAATGGATATTCCAAAAATTCCAACGTGACTAGACTAATCAAAGGTTCTAATACCCATTGAAAAAAATCCCACCAACTACTCCCCATACCGTATACATTCAAATAAAAAATATACAACAAAACTAAACCAGATAGCATTGCCGATAGACTTAATGTAAAGAAGCCTGGAGATTTTGTTTTACTAATCTGTTCTTTTGACCAGTCTAAAAAGTATTCAGGATTTTCTGCTTTTAGATTTTCTAAGAATATTTTACTATCATTCTTCCAGGATTTTGAGTTTGAGGATACATTCTTCTATATCCCAATAAAAGCGGTTGAAGACTTTATATATTATCCACCTTCAATACCTGTTCCAATTGTGGTTGGGCTTTTGATAGTCTGAGTTCTATATAGCATCAGACAGGTTATGAAAAATAGAATCCACTATGAAAATATTGTTATTCCAGAGAATCGAAAGAAAAACGCTCTCGTCCCTGGAAAGCGTAGACAACAACAATTAGTGGTAGATAATCTGAAAAATACCTTGAAATCCACTGAAGCTCAACTACTGAACCATCAAAATGAAATGATGAATATTATGAATACCATTTCCATTCCCAATCAGTATTGGACTAATGATGAAGTCATAAATTTCCTCATACAAAAATTAGAATATGGGAAAGCGAAGACTATCGGAAAAGCTTTGAATCTTTGGGATATAGAAGTATCGACTAGAAGAGTTGAGCAGGCATCGAAAGCTGTTATAAAAGAGACGAGAGAAGCAGAAGCTCGTCTGGCTAGACAACGTGCAGAACAACGTAACATTAGAGATAATACCGAAGCTCAAAATAAAGTAGCAGAAGAATTAAAACGAAGGAATAACCGTTCTGTGTTCTATAATGATATTGCGAAGAAAAACGGTTGGTTATAAATAAGGAGATACACTATGAAAAAAAAGAAATTTTTAGCTAGCTTTACACTATTGGTATCTACGGTACTCTTATTTGCTTGTCAGAGTAATAAGAGTACCACAAAATCCTCTGAAAAGATTGTTGAAACCTCCTCTTCATCAAAAGATGCAATCTCCGAGGAACAAAGAAATAATTGGTTGAAGGAGTTTTATGAAGAAGAAGCTGAAACTGATGGTTCAAACTACCATAATGAGATTGAAGAACGTAGTCAAAAAGCATGGAATGAGAATCAAACCAACATCTTCAACGGACAGGCTAGCATAAATGTTACTAATGACTACCTTCCTTCTGAATTGACAAAGCTAAATGTCACGATTGACGGTTATGATGAAGCAACTAGAAGCTTGAAAGTTACTGTTACTAACAACTATGATGAAACACTGATTGGAACAACAACCAATTCAAACAATAATAACCTGTACGGAACGTATTTCACTCTATATGGTTAAACAACGTTGTCAGGACGTTCTGAGAGGGTTAAAATCGCTCAGATTGCTCTTGCTAGTGATTTACCAGCTGGGAAGTATATTCAACTAGAAATTCTTCCATCGGCTCTTGCAAATCGTCAAACTGATTATGCTAAAAAAATAGTTAGATTCCAAATACTACTTACTATCAACCGATTACGGCAATGCTTTATGGGATATTACTAAAGACCAAGTAATGGGTGAAGAGATTATTTCAGAACAAATAGTATTATCTAGCCTTGCGAATATCTACATTGTACCCAAGCTAGTATTTGAAACTTACCGATCTACAGCTCCAAGTGATTCGGAGCTAGAAAATCTAATTTCAAACAATTAAAGAAAAGAGCAGACTGATGAACATAAAGAAACTAATATTGACCCTACTCACTCTAACGCTGACAATTGTCCTTTGTGCTTGTGGTAATCAATCGAATACTAATGATCGTCAGCTAGCAGGAACATATTCATACGAAAAAAGCGGTATTGACGGTTCTGAAATGGGATTCGAAGACGAAGAATTGACATTGCATTACGAACTAAAAGTAAGTGGTGATGAAAACATATTTAATATCAATCTCCTTTCAGAGAGAGGCAATAATGTGAAGTACCTCTATTCCGAGAGAGTAGCTATTGATACGGACAAACAGATTATCAGTGATAACAATGGTACTGAGCTGAAATATTCAGTTTCTGGAGATTCTGTAACAATGCCTGATTTAGCAGGAAATATTGGTGAAACAGTAACATTAAGTAAATAGAATAAACCAAAAAATAGAGCTTGATATGTAATTTATCAGGCTCTATTCTTGTAAGTTTGTAAGTAATATTTTATATTAATCATCTAATTACAGTTTTTTTACATTTTTTATTAATATTTCTGTATTGTCAATTAAAAATTTCCCATCATTATTACTAATAAACTCATTAATATATTTAAGAATACAAACATAATGATTATAGTAAACGTTATATGTATTTGCGTCTAAACAGAAGTGAGTTAAAGCAAATTTAACATGGTCAGTTCGTTTAATATCGGTGAAATCTACGATTTTTGCTCTATCGGCATCAATTTTCTTTCCTAGAGCATATCTATTTGGAATTTCGTTATTATCACTATTATGAATGATACTATAGTCATTCATAATGGGTGTATTTACTTTAAAATTTTCAAAAAAATGTTCTCTGTTAATAAAAAGATTATGGGATTTTAATTCCTTAATTAATTTAATAATGGGTACATACAGGTTTGTGTTAAACATATTAATAGAGGTGATTCTATCTAACTCGTTTGTTAATATTTTAATTTGCTCGTCATAGCTTGTAAATAAGTTAAAACCCAGCAATTCATGGGAAAGTAGTCTATTTATTTCTGTAGGAGTCATATTTAAAACATTAGTAATTGCTTCAAAAGAGCAGACAGTTTCACTTCCATATAAAACCTTTATAATTCTTGATATGATATTAATAAAGCATGAATAGATTTTTATACTATAAAAGTCACTAACTTCTTGGACTTGTTCTAAAGTATAGTAATTCTTATCAATTATTTGTTTAAATATATCAGCTAACTTTTTCCTTGTTTCGGAAATATTGGATGTTTCATATGTTAGAATTCGTCTATTACGTAAATCGAAAGGTAGTTCTGAAACATTGCCAAAATCAGAATTGAACACACAAATAACTCTATCCCACCCTAGACACTTTACTGCATATCCTAATTCAAATAATACGTTAGGGTTAGGAGTTCTTTTACCATTTAAACTACTGTTTATAATTGATATATCTGCTATAAATAGGCCACACTTATCAATTTTGGTTAATATTGAATCAACAATATCTGGACTACCTAGAACACCTTTTGTATCTCTGTCAATTTCAGTGATAAGAGAGTACGGAGAATCTTGGTTCATTTTTTTCAATGCTAATTTTATAGAATTCTCAATTAAATTTCTATTTGTTTTATTCGGTAAGTCAGATTGCCATGAAAAGAATATTGTAGTCATAAAAAGCTCCGATAGTTAATCAGTAGAATATTATTTGTGAATGAATTTGGTTAGCAATAACTACAATGTTTGAGTTCCTCATTTATTTTGATAATATAGAAAACTAATATAAGCAGAATGAGATGATATTCATACTCATATTGCTGAATAGAATCATAAATAGGTACTCCATGCAAATACTTATTTCTGATTCCCCAGCTATTGTCATATGATTTGTTATTTAGGACAAAATTCAAATAATTAATTTCTTGAATTGAAAATAAGGTATCCGAAAATATTAACCATCCATTATCAAGCATCCTATCAGCACTGAGTTTTTCAGATTCAGATAAAGATATACTATTAACAGAGCCGTATAAGAATATTTTTTCTAAAAGACTTATTTGGGACATATCTTTAAAAGATATAACGCCTGTATCATTTTGGCAAATTCCAGCATCTATTAGTAGTTTTATGTAATCTATTTGATATTCATGAAAATTTGCATAACTCAAGCATTGTTGTGAAATTAATTCCTTAAAGTTGCTTCCTTTGTATTCCTCATTAATAAAATGAATAGGACTTTGGTCAGAGAATAATAAATTAACAATCTGTTGAATATTATTATCTGAATTATTCATTGAGAAGTATTTTCTTTTAGTAAAACTCTGCAAAGATTCAATTGAAGGAGTAGAAGTAATATTATATAAATTTACATCAATAAGCCCTTCTTCACTCAATAATTTGTATTGTTTTCTTAATGATTCTTCGATTCTAAAAAGTGTTGCTGTTTTATTTCCCGTTGTTTCTGAAATTGAAGGCACATCAAAATGTATCCAATCAATACCGTACTGATTAGTCAGGAAAATATCGAAAAACCAAGTAATGAAATCTTCAATTCTTAGACTGAATTTCTGTAGTATTTTTGATAAAGCAATCAGTTTCATCACGTATAGTTGATGCTTGACTGAGAAGTAAAAACCAAATTTATAGTGATTTCTAGTCGAAATGCCTAACGTTCTTTCAAGTACCCCCATCTCTAATTGAGGAAAGCTTGCTAATGCAAAAGTACCAACACTTGTGATCAGTTCAAAGTCTTTACAAAAATAGTCTAATATATTTTGAAAATTATGTTTTTCAAAAAGTTTAGCACTATCTATAAAAGTTGATAATGTATATTCATATTGTTTTGGCCTAGCTCCACCTGTTGAGACTGCAATAGGATTATACAAACCTTTTTCAATTCCCTCAATATGAAGCTCCCTACTCTTTTTAATTGCGTAATAGTACGCTTCCTTCTTTGTATATACTCTAATATCAACTTGAATTCCAAAATCCTTATCATTAAAACTAGAATTTAATTCTTGAATTTTTTTGTCAATCAACAGTTTTTGTTTATCTGTAAGTTGAAAGTATCTATTCTTATCGAAACCTTTTATAGGGTTTCTTAAAATTTTTAAATAATTTATATTCACATCGGGGTCACAAATATATTTTTCAATTAAATCATTCCACTCTAAATTTGTGATATTACTTGGGATAACATTTTTACATGAATTTGAATCTACAAAATTATCGAGTAATATTTCAAGATGAGAGGGTGAACTCAGAAAAAATTGCTTAATGAAAGTAGGATACTTTTTTAGAAAATAGGTATTTTTTAAGAGATGACATAAATGTAGATTGGATTCTATAAAATATTGCACAAACTCTACTTCACTAATTTTTTGACCATAGTTAAATAATGTAAATATCTCAAAAAAGTCTTCACGATAGTTATATTCGCTTTGTAGAAGTTTTATGTTATTTAAAATCTCATCTTTCGGAGCAGAACCAAAATAATTATTTTGTAGTTGAATCATCGAAGGAAGAGATTTCTTTACTTCTTCAATATAGCTTAGCGACCAGTCAATTGAAAAAACCTCATTTTCTATGAATTTGATAATATTATAAAATTCAAGGGCTTCCAAAAAAGAATTTAGGCTATAAGAATTCGATAAATAAGCATCTAAAATTTCTTGAATTCTTGGAAAATAGAAACCGATAGATAAGTCATTTACATCATAAAATTTTACTCTAGAAATCATATATATTTTTTACATTTGAAAAATAAAATTACGTGCTATTAAAATACTTTGTACTTTTTATTATAAAAATCCCTCCAAAAATGTTGGTCAAAAAAATTTTTAACTAACTTTTCGGGGGGATTTAGGGGGGAATCAAACGAAGATACACCCTTTTTAGACTATTTTGTTCCTGCTAAACTGCTGTAGAATCGCCATTTTGAAGGTAAATCAAGCCTCTCCGTTATTCCCACTCAACAGTTGCAGGTGGTTTACTTGTGATATCGTAGACGATGCGGTTGACGTGGTCAACTTCGTTTACGATACGTACAGAGATTTTTTGGAGTACTTCCCAAGGGATTTTGGCGAAGTCAGCTGTCATTCCATCAATAGAAGTGATAGCACGGATGGCAATGGTATAGTCGTAAGTACGACCATCTCCCATAACACCTACAGAACGAACGCCAGTGTTAACAGTGAAGTATTGCCAAATATCGCGTTCAAGACCTGCTTTGGCAATTTCTTCACGAAGGATAGCATCTGACTCACGAACAGTTTCAAGTTTCTCTTCCGTGATTTCACCCATGACACGGATCGCAAGACCTGGTCCTGGGAATGGTTGGCGCCATACGATGTGGTCTGGCATGCCAAGCTCTGTACCGAGAGCACGAACTTCATCCTTGTAAAGTGTGTTGAGTGGCTCAATCAGTTCAAACTGCATGTCTTCTGGAAGTCCACCCACATTGTGGTGAGACTTGATGGTTTGAGCAGTATCTGTACCTGACTCGATAACGTCAGTGTATAGTGTTCCTTGAGCAAGGAATTTTACATCTTTAAGTTTGCTTGCTTCATCATCAAAGACATAGACAAACTCGTTACCGATAATCTTCCGTTTTTGTTCAGGGTCAGATACACCTGCCAATTTATCCAAGAAACGTTTGGCAGCGTCTGCTTTAACGATATTCAAACCAAACTTACCACCAAGCATATCCATCACTTGGTCAGCTTCCCCTTTACGAAGGAGACCGTGGTCTACAAAGATACAGATCAACTGATCACCGATGGCTTTTTGGAGAAGAACCCCAACTACAGAAGAGTCAACACCACCAGAAAGTCCAAGGAGAACACGTTTGTCTCCAACTTTTTCACGGATTTGTTTGATTTGCATCTCGATGAAATTATCCATGGTCCAATCGCCTTTGGCACCACAGATGTTCAAGGCAAAGTTACGCAGGATATCATAGCCATGTACTGAGTGACGAACCTCAGGGTGGAATTGGATACCGTAGATTTTCTTATCTGGATTTTCAATCGATGCATACGGACAGTCAGCAGAAGTACCTGTACGAACAAAGTCAGCAGGGATTTCTGTAACAGCATCCCCGTGGCTCATCAAGACCAATTGTTTATCCGGTGTGCCTGCAAAGAGAGCAGAAGACTCCGTCAAGCTAAGCTCAGATTGACCGTATTCACGGTTACCAGCATCGCCTGCAGGAACAACCTTCCCACCAAGCTTGTGAGTTAATAACTGCATCCCGTAGCAGATCCCAAGAATTGGAATTCCAAGTTCAAAAATTTCAGGATCAATGTCAAAAGATCCTTCTTCATACACTGAGTTTGGTCCGCCTGAAAGAACGATCCCAACTGGATTGATTTCACGCACTTCAGCTGCAGTAATCTTGTGACTCTTCAATTCTGAAAAGACACCAATCTCACGAATACGACGAGAGATGAGCTGATTGTACTGGCTACCGTAGTCAAGCACGATGATTTTTTCAACATCATGCAAATCAGTTGATAGGTTTGTCATCTTTTCCCCTTCTTCTAGAAAATTCTTTTCCTCTATTCTAACACAAAAGCCCCTTCATTACCAATCAAGACTGACTAGGATTGAAGATTTAACAAAATTGCGCTACAATAGGTTATAACACACAGAAAGAGTAGCAAGATGATTCCAGCTTACATACAAATTCACGATCAAATTAAAGCCGAAATTGACCAGAAAATCTGGAAAATCGGACAACGCCTCCCTAGTGAGCGGGACTTGGCTGAGAAGTTCCAAGTGAGTCGGATGACCCTCCGTCAAGCCATCACACTCTTGGTAGAAGAAGGAGTACTGGAGCGACGTGTTGGTAGTGGTACCTTTGTCGCTAGCACGCGCGTCCAGGAAAAGATGCGGGGGACGACTAGTTTTACTGAAATCATGAAGGCACAGGGGAAGATACCTTCGACACAGGTTATTTCCTACAAACGTACCATTCCTAGCCTTCAAGAAGTAGATAAGCTTGGTATCGACAAGACCGAAACAATTGTTCGAATGGAACGGGTTCGTTATGCAGATGGTGTACCAGTCGTTTATGAAGTTACATCCATCCCAGAGAAATTTATCAAGAACTTCAAAAAAGAAGAAGTGACCAGTCATTTCTTCCAAACCTTGGAAAAGCACGGCTATCGAATTGGCAAATCTCAACAAACCATCTATGCACGATTAGCCAAAGAAAAGATTGCTGAATATTTAGAAATCCCCAAAGGACAGGCCATCCTTGGATTGACTCAGATCTCATATTTTGATAATGGTGTCGCTTTTGAGTATGTAAAGAGCCAATATGTTGGAGAACGCTTTGAGTTTTACTTAGAAAATAATTAGATTTACATAATTTATATTACGTAATTCACAGGAGTCTTTCGCTAGTAAACATCAACCTTGTTTTAAATCATTTGAAATCGGACCTCCTTGTTTCTTATGAGACAAAATAGGTAAGTCCCGCTAGTCTTTGGCGGGCTTTTTTGATATAATGAAAGGTATGGAAATTGAGAAAACCAACCGAATGAATGCGCTCTTTGAGTTTTACGCAGCGCTCTTGACGGACAAGCAAATGAACTACATCGAGCTTTATTACGCAGATGACTACAGCTTAGCTGAGATTGCGGAAGAGTTTGGAGTGAGCCGTCAGGCGGTTTATGACAATATTAAGCGGACAGAGAAGATTCTAGAGGATTATGAGATGAAGTTGCATATGTACTCTGACTACATTGTACGCAGCCAGATTTTTGATCAGATTTTAGAACGCTATCCGGAAGATACTTTTCTACAAGAGCAGGTTGAAATTTTATCAAGTATTGACAATCGGGAGTAATCATGGAAAATCTTGTCATCTATAAAGGAATACCCTGTAAATTATTAGCTGCAGAGGAACCATTTCCTAGTCGGCTACAGATTATCTCGCCAAATGATATCTCCAAGGCTATGCAAATAGGTTTTAGCTGTTGGGGATATCCAAATGAAATCATGAAAGAAGTTACACCCGAAGAACTAGAATGTTTCCAACATTTCGGACGATTTCCACTGAATTGAAAAAATAGGAGAAAATAATGGCATTTGAAAGCTTAACCGAACGTTTACAAAACGTCTTTAAAAATCTTCGTAAGAAAGGAAAAATCTCTGAAGCGGATGTCCAAGAGGCAACCAAAGAGATTCGTCTAGCCCTCTTAGAGGCCGACGTTGCCCTTCCTGTTGTAAAAGACTTCATCAAACGCGTCCGTGAGCGGGCCGTAGGTCATGAGGTCATCGAAACCCTCAACCCTGCCCAACAAATCGTCAAGATTGTCGATGAAGAATTGACAGCCATTTTGGGTTCTGAGACAGCAGACATTATCAAATCTCCAAAGATTCCAACCATTATCATGATGGTCGGTCTTCAAGGGGCTGGTAAAACAACCTTTGCTGGTAAATTGGCTAACAAATTGGTCAAGGAAGAAAATGCACGTCCTTTGATGATTGCAGCCGATATCTATCGTCCAGCTGCCATTGATCAGTTAAAGACTCTTGGTCAACAAATCAATGTCCCTGTCTTCTCACTCGGTACAGAAGTCCCTGCAGTTGAGATCGTTCGCCAAGGTTTGGAGCAAGCAAGAGCCAACCACAATGACTATGTCTTGATCGATACAGCCGGTCGTCTGCAAATCGATGAAAAACTCATGGGCGAGTTGCGCGACGTCAAAGCCCTTGCTGAGCCAAATGAAATCCTCTTGGTTGTCGATGCCATGATCGGTCAAGAAGCAGCCAATGTGGCGCGTGAGTTCAATGAACAACTAGAAGTAACTGGGGTCATCTTGACCAAGATCGATGGGGATACCCGTGGTGGTGCGGCCCTTTCTGTCCGTCAGATTACTGGAAAACCAATCAAGTTCACTGGTACTGGTGAAAAAATCACGGATATCGAAACCTTCCACCCAGACCGCATGTCTGGTCGGATCCTCGGTATGGGGGATATGCTGACGCTGATCGAGAAGGCTTCTCAAGAATACGATGAGAAACGTTCCCTTGAACTCGCTGAGAAGATGCGAGAAAACACCTTTGATTTCAACGACTTCATCGATCAGTTAGACCAAGTCCAAAACATGGGACCAATGGAAGACCTGCTCAAGATGCTTCCAGGTATGGCTAATAATCCAGCCATGAAGAACCTCAAGGTCGATGAACGAGAAATTGCTCGCAAACGTGCGATCGTTTCATCCATGACACCAGCTGAACGGGAAAATCCAGATTTGTTAAATCCAAGCCGTCGTCGTCGGATTGCTGCTGGTTCAGGAAATAGCTTTGTCGAAGTCAATAAATTCATCAAGGACTTTAACCAAGCCAAACAGATGATGCAAGGTGTCCTCTCTGGAGATATGAACAAGATGATGAAACAAATGGGTCTCAATCCAAATAATATGCCGAAAAACATGCCTGGTGGTATGCCTGATATGTCTGCTCTTGAAGGAATGATGGGACAAGGTGGCATGCCTGACTTGTCAGCTCTTGGCGGAGGCGCTGGAATGCCTGATATGAGCCAAATGTTTGGCGGTGGTCTCAAAGGAAAAGCCGGTGAATTTATGATGAAACGGGCGATGAACAAGATGGCCAAACAAATGCGCAAAAATAAGAAAAAACGGAAATAATCGTTTCTAATAAGGGCCTGGAACACACTGTTCTGGGTTCTTTTAGAAACTACTACTAGAGGAAAGATGTTAAAAAAACTATTTCAACAAGTCATTCGTTTCTTTGCAAGATTGTTTTCTTCGCACAGCAAGCCCTTTGAATTTCCTAAAGGATCGAAGAAACCACCAATCAGACCGATTATCTTTGTACCTGGGAGTTCAGCCAGTATACAGCGATTCAATGGAACCATTCGCATGCTCCATCGCTTTTCTAGAAAAAAGCAAAGTCTCTTAAAAATCAAAGTCAATAAAGATGATTCTATAGAGATGGAAGGAAGACTGAATACCAAAGAGCCGAATCCAATGATTGTGATTGGCTTCGAGAACAATCGAGATGGCTACAGCAATATCAAGCAGCAAATCGAATCCCTTAAGATTGCTCTAACCTACCTTCTTGATCACTATCATTTTACAGAGTTCAAGGCAGTCGGGCACTCCAATGGTGGACTAGTTTTGACTGGCTTATTGGAAAGTGGCTTTTTAGAAAAGAAAAAGCTGACCGTAAGCAAGCTCGCTATTATTGGCAGTCCTTACCAATTCAATCAAGAAATGTATGACGATTTTCAAAAATGGAAGCATCGCCTAGGAAAAGAAGTAGAGGTCCTTAACTTTGTTGGTAGCTTTGCTGGAAAATCAGACGGGATCGTCCCCCTTTCTAGTGCCCAAGCAGCAAATTCTATTTTTGACAATCAAACCTATACAGAAGTGAATTTAAATGGTCGTAAGGCTCATCATTCAGCTTTACCCACTAATCCAGATCTAGTGAAACAATTAAGTCTATTTTTGAATCTATAAGTAAATTACATAATTTCGGTTATGTAATTTTTATTTGTCTCTTGCAATCCTTAAGTAAATATGGTACATTTTTGGTAGCGATTACACATACTTAAGGAGGATTTTATGAAAAATCCCAAATTATTAGAAACAATGAAAGATTATAAGGGACGAGATGAGGTTCCCGCAGATTTTGATGCTTTTTGGGATCAAGCCCTAGCAAAGATGACTGAACTGCCTGAATACAAGCTTGAAGAACGAGATTTCAGCATTCCAAATGTTGCTTGTTATGAATTAACCTTTAAAGGAACACGAGATGGGCTTGTTTATGCGCGGGTTGTTCTCCCAAAAACGGATCAAAAGGTTCCAGTTATTTTCCATTTTCATGGCTATATGGGCCGTTGTTGGGATTGGTCTGACATGCTGCCTTATACAGTAGCCGGCTATGGTGTTGTGACTATGGATGTAAGAGGTCAGTCAGGCTTTTCAACCGACGGAGATCGTTCACCACTTGGAAATACGGTAAAAGGACAGATTATCCGTGGAGCCGTGGAAGGTCCGGATGAGCTCTTTTATAAGGATGTCTATTTGGATCTTTACCAGTTAATTGAAATTGTAGCCAACCTCCCTCAAGTTGACGACAGCAAACTTGCTAGCTACGGAGCATCTCAAGGTGGAGCCTTGGCCCTGATTGCTGCTGGATTGAATCCTCGTATACAACGAACGGTAGCCATTTATCCATTCTTATCAGATTTCAGACGAGTATTGGAGATTGGGAACACCAGCGAGGCTTATGACGAGCTTTTCCGTTATTTCAAGTTCCATGATCCATTCCATGAAACAGAAGATCGTTTGATGCAGACTTTGGCCTATATTGATGTGAAAAACTTTGCCCATCGTATCAAAGGACAGGTTCACATGATTACCGGGCTAGATGATGATGTCTGTTATCCTGTGACACAGTTTGCCATTTATAATCGATTAGAATGTCCAAAAGAGCATTTAATCATGCCAGAATATGCCCACGAAGCCATGAACGTTCAAGTCAATGATCGAGTCTATAATTGGCTCTGTGGTAGCAAGATTTCATTTCAATATGTAGAAAATTAAGTTAGAAAAGAAAATAATCAGTAGATCCATGTGATTTGCTGATTGTTTTGTGTTTAAAAGGGATCTGTATAGATATAAAAACTAAAAGTTTATGTACAATTGACCAAACAAGACCTAAACCATTGATACAACTAAATTAGAAGCATAAAGTACATTCTTTAAAAAGTGTACTTTATTTTTATTTTGTACATTATTTTGGAATGGTATTTTGTATGTTTGCTAGTGCATAATATCAGCTAATCGAAGAAATTGATTTGTACATTTTTTTACTCTAGTAACGGTAGAAGAAGTGGTGGTTCAATTGTACATTTTATTTAAAATATTTATAGTTATAAGATTAGTATTTGAAGCATAAATAAAGTAGATACAGTGGTATAATAGTGTCAAAAGACTTTCAGGAGAAATGACATGAGATCGCACACAGTTATTCTAGGTGCTGGTGCTACTATTGCAGCAATTCCAGATGGTGATAAAAACGGCAAAAGTTCTTCAGTTATGAATGGATTGCTAAAAAAACTAAATTTAGAAGAAATTCTTGCTGGTGTTGAATTACAGACAAAGAGCGAAAATTTAGAAGATATCTATTCAGAATTATTTGAGAGAGAAGAGTGCTCCGAAATAGTTAAAAAACTAGAAGAAAGACTCTATGATTATTTTGCTTCGTTGGAGTTACCTGATGAACCAACAATTTATGATCTTTTAATATTAAGTTTAACTAATAAAGATTGCATAGCTACGTTTAATTGGGACCCTTTACTTATACAAGCTTATGTTCGCTGTTCAAAAATTACTCTGAACCTGCCACAAATTCTTTGTTTACATGGGAATGTAGCTGTCGGTTTTTGTGAAGAACATACTGAGTTTGGAACAGTAGATTACTATTGCCCAACATGTTATAAAAAATTAAATCCAACAAAATTATTGTATCCCGTAAAAAACAAAGACTATTCTTCCGATGGATACATAAATTGGTGTTGGAAAGCATTAGATTACTTTGTCGATCATTCATATATGTTAACTATTTTTGGATACAGTGCTCCTAAGAGCGATGTAGATGCTGTTAATTTAATGAAAAAAGCATGGGGAAATATTGAAGACCGACCACTTGAAGAAGTTTCCGTAATAGATATTATAGACGAAGAGACTATGCTAAATACATGGAAAGACTTTATTCATAGCCATCATTATAGGTATTCAAATTCATTTTTTGATTCTTACTTAGCAAAATTTCCAAGAAGAACTTGTGAAACCGTATTTGCAACATTTTCATTAAATGTTCCTTCTGATGGTAGTAGAGGATTTAAAGAGAATTTTAATTGGGACATGATAAAAGAGTTTTTATCTGATATGTTAGTTGAAGAACAGGAAAATAAAGGAAAATCAAATTTAAAATCGAGATATTTAGTTTGGGGTGAAGATGTTAACAAATAATCCAATTAATCATAGTGTACTTAAATTGTCAATGGATTTCGATAATGCTTTTAAACATAAAAATATAGAGGAAATCTATAGACTAATAGAATTTGGAAAAAATATGGAAAACACTATTGATGATATTTCCAAAATTCAATTATTTTATTCTATTGGGACAGCATACGCTGATATATTTGAACTAAGTGATAACTTAGTTTTCAACATAGATACCGATTTTACAGTTCAACAAATTTATTACTTAAGAAAAGCTATAGAAATTTCAAATAACGTTGATATAAATTCTGAGAACAGTAGGTTTGTTTTCCCATTATTATGTTCACTTTACACTAATTACGCAAATTTATTAGATGCTTGTGGTAGAAAGCAGTTAGCTATTAAGATGTATTGTAAATGTATACAAATCAATCCAAGATTCACAATGGCTAGTGGTAACTTGGCTATTTGTCTAGATCATTATCGTAATTTTTTGAATGATAACGAACACCTCCACTTTATTAAAAAAATTAAAAATTTAATAGAAACAAGCATAACTGTTTCAGATCCAAACAGAGTTGATTATGCAGAAAAGCGATTTATTGAACTTTACGAACAATATCTTAATTATAAAGACTTAGATGAATGCTCTTGTAAAACCATCGATTATAATCCTAATTCACAAAAGTATCGCGAATGGTGTTGGAATAACGGGCTGTATCTTAATCCACTTAATGACTTACAAGCTGACGATATAAATAGATATGATGATAATCTTTTACTACCAAGTTTATTATTTCAATCGGATAAAGATTTAAACAAATATATTTCTATGTTTAATCAAATTAAGCAAGAATATGTTTATGCGCGTTATCTCTGTTTTAATAGCATTGAAATTGATTCGGTTCATTATGCTGATGAGAATGTTTATCTTATTGATTGTCTAGACTATGTACAATACTCTATCCGAGTTGAAGGATTAAAAGCATCTTTTAAAACACTATATTCATTATTAGATAAAGTAGCTATGTTTATAAATGAATATTATTCTTTAAAAATTAAAACTCGACAAGTAAATTTCCATTCAATTTGGAGATCAAATAGTGATTTAAATAAAATGTTGGATAAGAATATTGGTCTGTCATCTATATTTTGGATAGAGAAAGATTTTGATAATGGTGATAATTCTTTAACAGCTAATCCAAACTCAAAGCGATTGAAAATTATTAGAAATTATTTAGAGCACAGATTTACTAATATAACATTGAATATTTTTAATGGAAGTGAAGATAATGAAGATAATAATGAAACCAGACTGTATCTAACTGAATTTGAACTTCAAGAGTTTGCATTAGATTTATTAAATCTTGTAAGAGAAGTTATTTTTTCACTCAAAAATGCCATTCAAATAAGTGAAAATGAAAAACAATCTACTATAAGCAGTGAAGTTGCTTTAATTCCGATAAATTATGAAGAAGTAGATTCGGAAGATAAATTATAGCATTGAACATACAATTTATAGTCGTTATAAAAAGCAATAGCCTAAATTCATTTAACTAATCGACTTAACTAGATCTAAACCATTGATAAAACTGAATTAGAAGGATAAAGTACACTCATTAAGCAGTGTACTTTATTTTTGTTTTGTACATTATTTGTTGATTGCTTAATCAATACTACATCGCTATCAGGCAATTCAGTCTCCATTTAGTCCTCTAAAACCCATGTTGAGGCGGTAAGTTTGCTAGTCAAGGAGTAAAACGACGAAGATTAGCATTTACTTCCGCCCATGCGATAGCTGTCCGTGATTGACAAGTGCTAGCACGCAGACAGAACGGAGATAGCGAACCGCTGAGTGTGTCGCTCTGCTCGTAAAAGCTTAGAAACCTTTGAACGAAAGGGATAATGAAAGCCTTGATTGCAAGGCTTTTTGCTTTATGGTGGGTAAGTATCAGAGTGAGAAAATTTTTGGAATGAGTAGAAGTGATAGCTAGAAATTATCAGTTTCTATTTCCATTTACCCTGTGGGTACGTGTTTGTTTCCATTGACAAGGAGTTTGTGGGAATAGAAATGTACCCACCTTGTTTGAATCAAGTGAAGTGTAGTTGAAGGAAATCTGTTGAAAGCAATACTTCATTTTACCGAATAAGTAATAATTTAGGCAACTTCAAATCGATTAAAAAAAACTATTTTAAAGGTTAAGAGTAGACAAAAATTGTCCACTCTTTTTTGCAAACTCAATTTATCAATAAATGAAATGAGGGAATGTAAAATGAAATATTTTGAGGTTGAGTTAGAAAATCCTGATGAATTTTTAAAACTACAAACAGAAGATTTTGTGAAAGCTAATCGCTTGCTACTAAGGAAGATAATCCAGAGCGTTACAGTCTATGAAGAAAACTTCGTCATATCCTTTAAATCTGGCATCGAATTGGAAGTATGAGTCTCATTCCATAACTTTTATATTGAACATATCATCTTGTTGTGTTATACTATAAATTGATATAAACAAAGATGTAGGAGGAACCGAAACTATGACAGCCTCAATGCGTTTAAGATAAGCTGGCAATAAAAAAAGCAGAATCTATACCCGATGATAGGCTTTTTTGTTGTGCTTATTTATACGATATTGAGCATTCATTAGTTACGGTGAGGATATTGGTTATTTAACTATACCTTTATTTAACTATGTCTTTAATATGAATGTTTCCAAATTGTATGTATGCAGACCAAAAGCCACATTGTGGGGTTTGGCCTGCATTTTTTATTGCCTAGAATGCTATTCAAAATAGAAATTCAAGCAAAATAATATGCAGGAGATAATATAAATGGAAAAATACAACAATTGGAAACGAAAATTTTATGCAATATGGGCAGGGCAAGCAGTATCATTAATCACTAGTGCCATCCTGCAAATGGCGATTATTTTTTACCTTACAGAAAAAACAGGATCTGCGATGGTCTTGTCTATGGCTTCATTAGTAGGTTTTTTACCCTATGCGATTTTGGGACCTGCCATTGGTGTGCTAGTGGATCGTCATGATAGGAAGAAGATAATGATTGGTGCCGATTTAATTATCGCAGCAGCTGGTGCAGTGCTTGCTATTGTTGCATTCTGTATGGAGCTACCTGTCTGGATGATTATGATAGTATTGTTTATCCGTAGCATTGGAACAGCTTTTCATACCCCAGCACTCAATGCGGTTACACCACTTTTAGTACCAGAAGAACAGCTAACGAAATGCGCAGGCTATAGTCAGTCTTTGCAGTCTATAAGCTATATTGTTAGTCCGGCAGTTGCAGCACTCTTATACTCCGTTTGGGATTTAAATGCTATTATTGCCATCGACGTATTGGGTGCTGTGATTGCATCTATTACGGTAGCAATTGTACGTATACCTAAGCTGGGTAATCAAGTGCAAAGTTTAGAACCAAATTTCATAAGGGAGATGAAAGAAGGAGTTGTGGTTCTGAGACAAAACAAAGGATTGTTTGCCTTATTACTCTTAGGAACACTATATACTTTTGTTTATATGCCAATCAATGCACTATTTCCTTTAATAAGCATGGAACACTTTAATGGAACGCCTGTGCATATTTCTATTACGGAAATTTCCTTTGCATTTGGGATGCTAGCAGGAGGCTTATTATTAGGAAGATTAGGGGGCTTCGAAAAGCATGTATTACTAATAACAAGTTCATTTTTTATAATGGGGACCAGTTTAGCCGTTTCGGGAATACTTCCTCCAAATGGATTTGTAATATTCGTAGTTTGCTGTGCAATAATGGGGCTTTCGGTGCCATTTTATAGCGGTGTGCAAACAGCTCTTTTTCAGGAGAAAATTAAGCCTGAATATTTAGGACGTGTATTTTCTTTGATCGGAAGTATCATGTCACTTGCTATGCCAATTGGGTTAATTCTTTCTGGATTCTTTGCTGATAAAATCGGTGTAAATCATTGGTTTTTACTATCAGGTATTTTAATTATTGGCATTGCTATAGTTTGCCAAATGATAACTGAGGTTAGAAAATTAGATTTAAAATAAACAATATTGGAGGAATATTTATGTATCTTATTTTCATGTAACTCTTCCTGCTAAAATCGCAGGGTTTTCCCTGCATACAAGCAAATGAAAGCATGCGATTATAGACAGGAGGAAATGTTATGGAATTAATATTAAAAGCAAAAGACATTCGTGTGGAATTCAAAGGACGCGATGTTTTAGATATAAATGAATTAGAAGTATATGATTATGACCGTATTGGTTTAGTAGGAGCAAATGGTGCTGGAAAAAGCACTTTACTCAGGGTACTTTTAGGAGAATTAACTCCCCCAGGATGTAAAATGAATCGTCTGGGTGAACTTGCCTATATTCCCCAGTTGGACGAAGTAACTCTGCAGGAGGAAAAAGATTTTGCACTTGTAGGCAAGCTAGGTGTTGAGCAATTAAATATACAGACTATGAGCGGTGGTGAAGAAACAAGGCTTAAAATAGCACAGGCCTTATCGGCACAGGTTCATGGTATTTTAGCGGATGAACCTACGAGCCATTTAGACCGTGAAGGAATTGATTTTCTAATAGGACAGCTAAAATATTTTACAGGTGCACTGTTAGTTATTAGCCATGACCGCTATTTTCTTGATGAAATAGTAGATAAAATATGGGAACTGAAAGATGGCAAAATCACTGAGTATTGGGGAAACTATTCTGATTATCTTCGTCAGAAAGAGGAAGAACGTAAGAGCCAAGCTGCAGAATACGAACAATTTATTGCGGAACGTGCCCGATTGGAAAGGGCTGCGGAGGAAAAGCGAAAACAGGCTCGTAAAATAGAACAGAAGGCAAAAGGTTCTTCAAAGAAAAAAAGTACTGAAGACGGAGGGCGTTTAGCTCATCAAAAATCAATAGGAAGTAAGGAAAAAAAGATGTATAATGCTGCTAAAACCCTAGAGCACAGGATTGCGGCCTTAGGAAAAGTAGAAGCTCCGGAAGGCATTCGCAGAATTCGTTTCAGGCAAAGTAAAGCATTGGAGCTCCATAATCCATACCCTATAGTCGGTGCAGAAATTAATAAAGTATTTGGGGATAAGGCTCTGTTTGAAAATGCATCTTTTCAAATTCCGTTAGGAGCAAAAGTGGCGTTAACTGGTGGTAATGGAATCGGAAAAACAACTTTAATCCAAATGATCTTAAACCATGAAGAAGGAATTTCTATTTCGCCTAAGGCAAAAATAGGTTACTTTGCACAGAATGGTTACAAGTACAACAGTAATCAGAATGTTATGGAGTTTATGCAGAAGGATTGTGACTACAATATATCAGAAATTCGTTCAGTGCTAGCATCTATGGGGTTCAAACAGAACGATATTGGAAAAAGTTTATCTGTTTTAAGCGGTGGAGAAATTATAAAATTGTTGCTTGCTAAAATGCTCATGGGTAGATATAACATCCTAATAATGGATGAACCCAGTAACTTCCTTGACATACCAAGTTTAGAGGCTTTGGAAATACTAATGAAGGAGTACACCGGAACTATCGTGTTTATCACCCACGATAAACGATTACTCGAAAATGTAGCAGATGTAGTTTATGAAATTAGAGATAAGAAAATAAATCTGAAACATTAAATTTAAGGTAGTCGCTGGTCAGTATAGTCTGTTCTGGTTGGCGACTCCATTGTTAAAGAGTATAAAGACTTTAGATTTTATGAATATTAAAAATAGGAACAGTCAATTGAACTGCTCCTATTTTTCTGCTAAATATATTGTAGTTTTCTTATATGTATAATGATAGATTAGCGGATTCTCATCTACGGTACTTACTTCAAATATGAAGAAGTGATCGCGGTTATCTCTGGACTTTTCCTTATTGAGGACAAAGTAATTCTTACGTGAAGTCGCCATTGTTTTTAGGATATCATCAGTTAGGAAGGTCAATGGAATATTCATGTTAGAGTAGCGGTAGAAGTCACGTTCAAAATCTTGGTAGCTCTCGCTATAATAGTCCATTTGTAGGTGATTACGCTGAAACTCAAGCTGATTCATAGAGCACCTCCTCGACAAGTTCAATACTAATAATGTCTTTTAATTTCAAATTGATGTGACCTGTTGTAGTTTTTATCAAAATGAAATCTTTGGTCAGACTTGGTATTGTTCCAGTGTAGGAAACACGCTTGTTTTTTTCAATCACTTGAATGCGTGTGCGTAGCTGCCCGGCGTATACTTGACTGAGGAGTAATAATTTCTTCTCTAGTGATAAGTCAGACATGTACGTTACTTTGTTTGTATCATCAGAGAGTGCTGATGCATGTTCAGATAGGAAAAAGCCCATCCATTTTTGCATCTTTGTATCCTGGTACTCTCTTGCTGATTGAAATGGTAAATATGAACGGTCAATCATATCAAATCCTTTCTATGCAGAGGCAAGGGTATTTTTATCAAATTGAATCGTAAAACCTTGAATTCCCCCACCTGTGTAACATTCTTTAAAGCGATTGATTACCTCAGTATAGATTATCACAGATGAGCTTGTTGGCTTAATGCTAAATGTAAATTCCAATGGTAATCGGTTTTCAGATTTAGCATGTACTAGTCGTATCGATATTTCAGTTGTTTTGAGTTTTCTCTGACGAAGTTTTGAAGTTGCTGTTTCAACGATTCCATGTAAAAATCTTTCAAGCATTTCAATATCATTACATCCTTTGCTACGGATTTCTGAAAATTGTACTGTATTTTTTTCTTGTTTCATTTTAATCCCTCCAATCCACCCGCGGAATGACCACCGATAAGTTTACTGCGTTCAATATTTCTGGAACCTTCAGTTAGGACGGTTCCTTTTTGTATGGCTAAAAAACCAAACTGTTCTCTGACAACATCAATAGCTGTCTGAAGTCTATTATCTTTTTCAATTTGTTCTACATCATCAAAGAGTGATAGTAGAGTATAGCTTTCATCTACGAAGCCACTATAAGATACACCAATTTGTCTCACTGCACCAGAGGTGTATTTTTTCGGAATAATACAAGTACATGACTCACCATTGTTTTGGGGAGATTTGCGGGTTCAATTTTATTCTGAGCATTTATAGATTTTTTCATCTCAGTCCTAGAATAGCCAATATGAATAGAAACGACAGTAGTCAATACTAGGGCTACTGTTCCGTTCCACAGTATCATTTAAAAATCATTTTCACACCCTTTCGTCTATTAGTATAGAAGAAAGCTCTCAGCACACGTTGAGGCAGTATCACTGCTTGTACGAGCTTAGAAAAAAATGTTGACGAAAAAGCCTTGGTGTCAAGGATTTTTTGCTATCCTCAAAAAGATAATTTTATAATTGACAATTTGTCAGTAGAGCAGTATAATTTATAATCAGGAGGAATAAAATGCGAGATGTAAAAGATCCGGAAATTCGACGGGCTGAGATTATGGATGCTTCTATGCTCCTCTTTATGGAGAAAGGATATGCGAACACAACAACTCAGGATATAGTCGATAAGGTAAATATATCACGAGGTTTGTTATACTATCACTTTAAGAACAAAGAAGATATTCTATATTGTCTTGTGGAACGATATTCAGAGAAATTATTGAGAGATATTCATGTGATTGTCAATGATGACGACAAAACTGCTATTGAAAAAATAAGAGCCTTTATAGATGCCACAATAATCTCTACAGATAACGTTTCAGCGGAGGGAACTGAGTTACAAAAGACGGTTGATCTTAAAGAAAATCGTTATATGTTAGATAAGTTATCCCATAAGCTCATTGAAAAACTGACTATATATTTTGAGAGGATAATAAATCAAGGCATCTCAGAAAAAGTATTTTCTGTAAAATATCCATCTGAAACAGCAGAATTTCTTATGACAGCCTATGTTTTTGTTTCAAATAACATAGGTATAAAAACATCAAAGAAAGAACCTGTCAAAGATTACTTGAATGCATTTAAGATAATGCTGGAACAAAACCTAAATACAAAAGGACTCTTTAGCAATTAAAAAAAGATAGAATGTTTGTAAAGAGAACTATGTACCGATAGCTGAATCAAAACAAGCTATCGGTATTATTTCAAAATATGACTGACAAATTGTCAATAGAGGTGAAAATATGTTAGAGATAAAGAATTTTAGTAAAAGTTATGGGGATAAGAAGGTTGTGGATAACCTATCTATTTCAGTACAGCCTGGAGATATTTATGGTTTTATTGGAGCAAATGGTGCGGGAAAAACGACAACGATAAAGGCAGTTGTCGGTATCCATGATTTTGAAGACGGAAGTATAATTATCAACGGTCATTCTATTAAAGAAGAACCTGTTATTTGTAAAAAAATGATGGCGTATATCCCAGATAATCCAGATTTGTATGAACATATGACAGGACTTCAATATATTAATTTCATTGCTGACCTGTTTGAAATTCCTACAAAAATACGCAGGGAGAGAATCCAAAATTACGGTGATTTATTTGATATGACTGAGCATCTTTCGGGGATAATTTCTTCATATTCACATGGTATGAAGCAACGAACAGCCATTATTTCTGCACTTGTACATTCTCCCAAACTATTGATTTTAGATGAACCTTTTGTTGGGCTAGATCCCAAAGCAACTTTCCTACTAAAGAAAATTATGCATGAGTGTGTTTCAGATGGAGGTGCTATTTTCTTTTCAACCCATGTATTGGATGTTGCGGAAAAATTATGTAATAAGATTGCCATTATCAAAAATGGAAAGTTAGTTGCAAGTGGTAATACAGGAGATATCAAAGGTAATGAATCATTGGAAGCATTTTTCATGGAGGTGCAGGGCAATGAGTAACATTTGGATACTAATTAGAGCACAATTGATAAATTTTTTTCCCATTAACCAGATTAGAGAGACGGGAAATAAAAAACAAAGTTCAATGGCTATTGCGAGTTTTGGCATAGTAACTCTTGCCTTATTTTGCTTTTTTTATAATATCCTAACAGCTAAAACATTGGTACAAGTTGGACAACAAAACTTGATTCCGGCATATATGGTCTCTGTCTCAAGTTTTTCGATATTATTTTTGACAGTTTTTTATTCGAATGGCATTTTATTTGGCAGTCGAGATATGGAAATTCTCCAATCCTTACCTGTTAAAAGTTCGTATATTATCACCAGCAAGTTCATGTTTATGTACTTATTGAATTTTTTAATAGGCTTGATGTTTATGCTTCCGGGTGGAATTGTATGGGGCTTGAACGGAAGTTTAAACCTCCTACAGATTATATTGTATTTTACTTCTATATTTTTTGCCCCTTTGATCCCCATGTGTATAGCGGCATGCATGGGACTCGTTATTGTTGTCGCTTCATCTTTTTTTAAAAGAAAAAATGTTATCTCTCTTATTTTTTCATTTGCGATGCTAGGTATAATTGGATATTTTGCATTATCAGCTTTGCAATCAGGTGATGAAAGTAGTATTGGGGTTACTCTGGCTAAGCAAATTACTGGACTGTATCCAATTTCTAGACTATTTATGTCATACTACAATTTTCCAATGTACTATGGGATGGGATTTTATATAGTTCTTTCAATAGTCGTCTTTTATCTATTTGTCAAAATTGCTTCGTTGAAGTATGGACTACTTAATACACTTGCCAATACAAAATCAAGTTATGCTAATGACAAAGTATCTTATGAAAGAAAATCGGTATTTTTTGCCTTGTATCAAAAAGAGCTTGGACGATTTTTAAGTTCTTATATGGCAGTCTTGAATGCTGGGCTTGGAGTGATTCTTTTATGTGTCTTTAGTATATGTTTCCTGTTTAATTCTGTAGGTCAAATAGGAAATTCTGCAGGAATTGAAAATATAAATGAGTATCTTTCAAACTTAGCTCCCGTCTTTATTGCATCTATGCTTTCACTCAGTTGTCCAGCAGCTTCATCTATATCTTTAGAAGGTAAAAATATTTGGATTTTGAAAAGTTCTCCGGTTGAGATAAAAATGATTTTAAATGCTAAGATAGCTGTCAACCTTACACTTCATTTGATTGGATATATGATTTCTGTATCAGTATTTATGCTGAAACTTGATATGAATCCTATTCAAGTTATGAATCTAGTTATTGTTCCTATATGTTACTCCCTTTTTATAACGGTAATCGGAATTTCATTAAATAAAAAATATCCTAACTATGATTGGGACAGTGAGATGATAGTCGTCAAACAAAGTCTACCTGTTATTGTGACTGGAATTATTGGTATGATTGTACTTATTACGCCTATTTTTCTTAATTGGGTGTTAAATATTCCGATTACATTTGTTTTGCAGGTAGTATCAGTAGTTTTATTGGTTATTACAATGGGTGTTTATATAACAATGAGCAAGTCGAATTTTATCTAGTTAAAGGAGGAAAATAAGATGAAAAACAGACTGACAAAAGATATTTTGGTGTTGCTAGGGATGACAGTCATAATAGTTGTTATTTGTAGTTTTCTCCCAGAGGAAGTTCCTATCCATTTCAATGCAAAAGGTGTTGCAGATATGTTTGCAAATAAATATTATCTTCTACTGGCTACAGTAATAACATACTCTGCATATTGGAAGATTGTTAGGGGGAAGGAAAATAAAAAGATTAAATGAAACCCCATCTATATTTACAGATTGCATCAAAATTAAGAACAACTATTTTAAGAGGTGATTATGTGCTTGGACAAAAAATTCCTTCGATAAGGAGTTTAGCAGAAAATGAGAAGTGTAATCCAGCAACAATCCAAAAAGCAATGAAAGTTCTCGAAGAACAGAATTTGGTTATTAGCTGTGGAACATTAGGATATTTTGTCATAGCAAGCGAGCAAGAAATAAAGGAGTTAAGATATCAAGAATCGAACAAGCTAGTGAAAATTTTGTTTGAAAATCTAGGTGAGCTAGGATTTTCGGAAGATGAGATTGTCAATTTATTTTTTTGAAAAGATGCTTAGATGAAGTTGAATGGAAATTTATTAGGATTATTTTTGAAAGTATATAAAAGCCTTGATTATAAGGCTTTTTTTGCATTTTCCAATAAAGAACTTGACATTATTAGTTACTTCCACTACAATAGAATTACATACCATCGGTATGATAGAAAGGAACAAAAATGGCAAGGAATAGAAACTCACATGAAACTAGAAAAAAAATACTAGAGGTCTCTAAAAATCTATTTTTAGAAAAAGGATTTGATAATACATCAATACAAGATATCATAGATGGATTAGGTGGATTAACAAAAGGTGTTATCTATCATCATTTTGAGTCTAAATATGATATACTGCAAACAATCATTAGCGAAAATAATCAAGAAATTTTAAATTATAATTGGAGAGGAAATACTGGATTAGAAAAGATACAAAATTCTTTGATGGACTCTTTCTCTAATTTTGAACACCAAAGGCTCGTTTACTCTGCCTCAATCATGCTAAGAAGTCCACGCTTATTGGGAGAGCAGTATCTAGGTCTATTTTCTGATTTTTTACCCGAAATTAGAGAAAAGGTTTACGAAGGAGTTGAAGATGGGTCTATTAAAACAGAATATCCAGAAGAGCTAGCAGATTTAATTGTTTTATCTCTAAATATTTGGATTGGTTTTCAAATTTCCGTTTTTTCATTAGTAGAATTAAAGCGTAAAATGAATTTCATTAAACTTACTTTTGAAGGTCTAGGGGTACAGTTAATTTCTGATGAAATGATGGAGGTGATTTTCAACTTATTTGATCGCTTAAAAAAATAGTAAATAAGTAGTCGCATGACATTCATGTTAATACTAATTTCTATTTATGTGTTATCAATTCAATAAATTATCTTACATAATTTATAGTTAAAAAATAACATACTTTAAGTGTGTTATTAAAAATCTATTATACATACCGAGGGTATGTTTGTTTTTAGTATATACATACCGATAGTATGTATGGTGCCATTGTCTGTAAAATAAGCTTATTTTTAAATATTTGTCGAGATTAGTCTGAATAGTTTATTCTTTATTTACGCTTTGGAGGAAATAATCTATGTTGTCGCTTATTAAAATTGAATTAAATAAAGTTTCTAAATCTAAATTATTTTTAGCCTGGTTGTGTACTATATTTATAGTGTTAGGTATTACAGCAATCATTATTATGGGTTTAGGTACTGACAATAAACTAGGAGAATTTACTGGACAGGATTCTAATGTTATTAGAATTACTGGTAAATGGGAAGGTTGGGCAATTGTAGCTTCATTGTTTTCATCTTTATTTACAAAAGCAGCATTTTTGATTTTCGAATCTTATTTATTATCTACGATTATTATTGATGAATTTAAACGAAGAACAATTTTTCAGTTGTTTTCTTACCCTATTTCTAAAATAAAGTTACTTTGGGGAAAAATTCTTTCAGTCATTCTAATAGCATTTATTGCCCATTTTTCTGCACATTTAGTGACTCAATTATTCATTAGATTCATGGCTGTTGTAACTGAATCTAGTTATATCCCTCTAGCTAGTCAATTAATTAACTTGGCTGGAATAACGTTTGCAACAGTACTAATAGGGTTACTACCATTTGTTTTAGGTATGATTAAACATTCAACAGCTATAACAATGCTTTCAGGACTTGGTTTAGCAGCATTACTTTCAAATGTAAGTCCAGGAAGTTTATCTAATAATATTGCTGATAACTTATTCTTTTTGATATTTGCAAGTTTCATAAGTTTAATGATTACTTCATTTTCAATTTTTAATATTTCAAGACAAGATATTAGTATCAAGTAGCATACCTAAGTTTAATTGAAGGAAAGTGATAATTCCTTAATGATTTCTATAAAAAAAGAGACTGTATAAATTAGTATTTATGCTCTGGGAGAAAAATTCTTGCATTTAAAACTGGATATAGAAAGAGAGATAGAAATGAGAAATATTGTTGAAATAAAAGAAGTTTTTAAAACAATTGATAAAGAAGAAATTTTAAGTGGTATCAACCTTCAAATTGCTGAAGGAGAAATCTATGGTTTTCTAGGACCGAATGGTGCTGGAAAAACAACGTTAATGAAATGTATGTTATCCTTATCAACAATTACATCAGGTAGTATTGAAATTTTTGGGAAAAATCTACAAGAACACAGAGAAGAAATCCTAAGTCAGATTGGAAGTATTATTGAATCACCAATTTTTTATGATAACTGCACTGCAAAAGAAATTTTGGAAATTCACGCTCAGTATATGGGGAAAACTATTACTGAATCAGATATAATAAGAGCCTTAAGAATGGTCGGATTAAAAAATACGACTAAAAAAGTAAAAGATTTTTCGTTAGGAATGAGGCAAAGGCTTGGTTTAGCTCGTGCCTTTCTAACAAAACCTAAATTGTTAATTTTAGATGAGCCAATCAATGGTTTAGATCCAATAGGAATTCAAGAAATTCGAAATCTTTTGTTGTCGCTTTCTAAGGAGCATGGAATTACAATACTAATATCGAGTCATATATTATCGGAAATTTCACAGATAGCAGATAAAATTGGTTTTATCAAAAATGGAAAAATTGTAGAACAGGTCTCTATGAAAGAGATTAGGAGAGAGAATATTGACTTAGAAGAATATTTTATGTCACATTTTCTAAATTAAATTAAGAATTATGAGGTAGATTAAGGATGAAACAATTGATAAAGAACCATCAGAAGGCTTTTTATGCTTTCATGATATTTAATATACTGGTCCCTTTAACTAATATTGCTTTTGCTTATTCTATTAAAGGTATTATTGATAGTGGCATGTCTCAAAATAAAGAAGCCTTAACTCAAGCGGTACTAGTAGGAGCTATTGTTATTCTCATATATGCAGGGCTCAACTTTATATCTCTTCGATTGAAAAATAAACTTGTTAGGCAAATCATGTCAAGATACAAAAATAAGGTGTTCCAATCTATTTTAGATAGGGATTATAGAGACTTTTCTAAAGAAAAATCAGGGAAATTTATTTCTGTATTAACCGAAAATATGAAGAAAATTGAGCAAGATTATCTACACCAGTATTTTAATATTTCAAAAAACCTTTCCTTAATGATTTTTTCGCTCCTAGCTATGTTTATAGGTAATTGGTATTTGACCTTATTGGTTATCATTGCTAGCATTATTCCAATGATGATTTCTGGATTCATTGGACAAAAATCAGCTTATCTTCAAAAGAGTGCCATGATTGCAGATCAGAAGTATTTAGCTAAGGTTAAAGATATTTTAGCAGGATTTCTTGTTATTAAAAGTTTTAATGTGAAAGATGCTATCTGTGAGGATTATAGTTATGAAAGTGAAAAATTGGATGAGATATATTTTATAAAAGGAAAATTTGATGTTTTAGCAAATGTTATTTCACAGCTTTCAGGGATGATTGTTTTTTTGGTAGCTTTTGGTGGAGGGATGTACCTCGTATTTAATGGTTCTACCACAATTGGGAGTGTGACAGCTATTGTTCAACTAGTCAATTTTGTAGTAATGCCACTAAATGAAATTGGTATGGGAATGAGTAAATTTCGTGAAGGGCAAGCAACACTTAATGCATTTGAGGTAAAAGATGTAATTGGACTTCAGACTGGTGAAACGAAAGAATATTTCGATGATGTCATTTCTTTTTCAAATATAGACTTTTCTTACCCTAATGCTGAAGAAAAAATTTTTAATCATTTATCTTTGAAGATTCAAAAAGGGGAAAAAATTGCAATTGTAGGAATGTCAGGGAGTGGAAAATCAACTTTGCTCAATCTATTGCTGCGTTTTTATGATGTAACAAGTGGACATATTTCAATTGATAATCAAGATATACAAGCTATTTCAGCAGAGAGTCTTTATAACTTGATGACGATTGTTCAGCAAGATATTTATATCTTTGATGATACTTTAAGAGCAAATATTACTCTTAATCAATCCTTCACTGATGAGGAAATAAAGAAAGCTGTACAGCAGTCAGGTTTAGAAAGTTATGTTTTAGAAAATGAATTAGGTCTACAAGCTTTATGTGGAGAGAATGGATCAAATTTATCTGGCGGACAAAAACAAAGAGTTAGTATTGCGCGCGCCTTGATTCGAAAAACACCAATCTTATTATTGGATGAGGCTACTTCATCTTTGGATAATCAAGTAACTACTGAAATTGAAAGTTCAATCTTGGATATTAAAAATTTGACTGCACTTGTAGTAACCCACAAGTTGAATGAGAACATTTTGAAAAAATACGATAGAATTCTCTTTATGAAAGATGGCGTTATTGTTGAAGATGGTTCTTTCAGTGATTTGATGGATAGGAGAGGTGAGTTTTATAAGTTGTTTGAGTTGAGTGTGTAATTCTCTTTCATTTTATAGTATAATTTTATAAAACGCTCTAAAATCATTAAATTGATATAAAAGTGTTTTTTATTGTCAAAATATACAATTGAAAAAATTTCCAGTTTTTTTAAAATCACTTTCTTAGATGACAATTTAATCAAAATATGATATAATACAGAAAAAGTAAAAATAACAAAAGTAACTTACAGAAGTAAAAGAAAAAAAGTAAATAGATAGCCACGGCGGATATTCCTTTCATCGTTTAGAAGGAGTTGCTGTGGTTATCGTTGTTGCTGAGCTAATAAATTGCTCTTATTACTTAGATGAAGTTACTTTTATTATTGAATTAATTTAAATAATAATAACGATCAATGAAAGTACTCATCGATATTCCCTTTATGCAGTTTAGAGCACAAAGGAAAATGGTACTGATTTGATCGTTTTTTTGTGTATTGACATCATAAAACACAGTCAGAACCTTCAGTCATAATAAACAAGGAGATAACATGAGATTTGTTGTATATAAACATTCGCTAATTCTAGGTGATAATAATATCGTTACAAAGCAATTGATTGCACTCAAACATGATGATGGTACATTACAATTCACTGATTTTCATAGATATGTAAAATCTGCCACAAAGATTAAATCTATTTCAGACGATGGAAACAAACGATTTTCATACGTTGTTAAGTTTTTGAATTTTATCTACGGAACAGTTGGGGTTAACAATCTTGATCAACTAACTTTAGAAATGGTCAAGGAGTTTTTTATGCTTTATGGTTTAGGACAACTTCCAGAAGATAGAAAAAATAGAAAGAAAAGTACAGTCGAAAAATGTGTAAATGCAGTTCTTGATTTTTTAACTCTATACTTGAATGAACGAAAAGGAAAGGCTAATTTGAAGCCAGAAGACCTTTATTCTATCAATACATTCACTAATAGACGAGGTAGAGTCATTAAACGGAAAGAACTGAATTTTGAGATATTTGTTGATGATAGCAACGCACAGAAGTCAATTTTTAGAGATATGCCAAACAGCGCCTTTGAAATGCTCTTTGCTCACATTGCTCAATATCACAAGGATTTACTTATGGTTGTTGCTTTGGGAGCATTTGTTGGTTTGAGACCATCAGAAGCATGTAATGTAAGACGTGAAGATAGTCCTTTGGGAGCAGGTATCTTATTTCACCAAAGTGATAATCAAGTATTTAAGATTGAGATTGATCTGCGAAAAGAAATGCCCCTTAGAAGTGATTTAAAGCCAACTGGACGAATTAAAAAGGAAAGACTTCAAGCTGTACCTTATATCTTCTTGGAGGTCTTTTTAGACACTTATAATGACTATATGAGTTATCTAGAGGGTAAAAGGTATGAGAAAGATTTTGGTCCATTAAACCTTAACAAGCAGGGTAAAGCATTATCATACGATGTGTACTATCAACGATTTCGTAAGATTATTCGCGAAGAAATGATCCCAATATTTCTTAAATCTGATGACCCAGAGGTTGTCTTTTTTGGTCAACTCTTGCAAGAAAATAATATTTCACCCCATATCTTTAGGCACTGGTACACCACTCAATTAGTGTTGTCAGGCGTTAATGAAGTTAGTGAGCTGATGTCCGCTAGAGGGGACAATTCACCAGAAAGTGCTTGGGTATATTTACAAAATAAAGGAGAAATTGCAAAACAGTATGGTCAGGTGAACAATGGTGTTTTTGATTATATGAACTGGCAAGCAGAAAAATTATTTGGTGAACACTAGAAGGAGTAGCTGTTGGTAGTAGATTTAAAAAGTTATCTTGAAAGAATATTAGTCGAGTTAGGTGATGCTACAATAAAACACCGTGAGAAAGTCAGTGGATTTTTACTAGACAATGATTGGTTTGGTGTGTCTATAAATCTTGATGATTATACTATTACGGAAAAAGATGCTGAAGTTCTTAAAAATCACATCAAAGACTATCTAACAACACCTCCTGGAATTAAGAGTATGGAAGGAATCTTTTCAAAAAAATTCCCTTCTACAAATGAATTATTCGTTCAATTTGCTGAAGAAGAAAAGCTGAGTGAAACAAATCGTTTCTATCTACTTGATTTTTTAGCATACTACTTAACAAAGGATTTGTTTCTATATAGTGATGCTGAAGTAGAGACCTTAGTAGAAGTAGCAACAGAAGTTCTTACGAAGTCACAAGGCAATATCCTCATTCAATTTATTAAATGGCTACTCAATAAAGGCGTTACTCGTTATCGAGTAAGTTTTGAAATGACGAAGCGTTACACGATTGAGAGTGCAAATGGAGCGTATGAATTAGATGAATACCTTGAATTAATGTATTACCTGTTTAACGAAGACTACATCATAAAAAATGACATGTTGTGCAAAGCAGCAAATTCAAAGGATTATGCAGATACATGGCTATATCTAGGATTGCATTTTATTTGTGCACTAAGATCAACAGACTTAGAAAGATTAGGACATCCTAAATTAACAAGAGAGCCATTAGAAGTTTTAGAAGCAGTAGTAGATGGAACTTGGAGCAGTAGTGAAGCTAGAAGGACTTTACTAAGTATTACAACAAGATTGACTTATTTAAACTTAACACCTAATAAAACCAAAAACGCTTCTAATGTTGCTCAGCTAAAGTTTCATGTCCCAGAAAGTTGTCAGGTTCTTATTGGAACGTTATTGGCTATCTGTGAGGCACATTTCCAACTTCAAATACCATACAATGCAGAAAATCCATTGATCAGACAAATTAAAACTTATGAAAAGATTACTAGTTATATGGGGGAGGAAATCGGAAATTTATTTTTAGAGCGTAACTTTAGTAGTCGTTCTGCAAACAAGTCCTACTTACAATCTGTCGCAATGTTAGCAGATGATGTTCTTGAAGAAAAGTCAGAACTGAATATTAAAGGTTATTTTTTAGCAGCATTAGCTCGTAGCCATAAAGGGGATTTTAATGAATTTGCACAAACTACAACAACGTATCTAAAAGATGCCCAACTCGGACAACTAAAACCTGAAATGGTTGCAAAAGAGCTATTTGAACGAGGCGTATTATCCATGATTCCGTCTATGCTCTTGACCATTGTAACTAGAGGAAAGTATAAAAAATTAAGTCCAAGCCAACAAACTCAAATGATTAAAAGTTTAGATTTAACGCCAGTAGAAATTGAAAAAACGTTAGAACTGAGTATTAGGGCAGATTTACGTTCGCAACAAGCTTTAAAAACTCTAGTTGAAAACAATGTTGAACCTGAACAATTACTGACAATCTGTCATCGAATTGGCAACGGAGAGGCTTTCTCTAAGCAGGGAGAAAGTATGTGTCTCTTGTCTGCATTAGGGAAACTATGCCCCTATGATGACCGTCAACATTGTGTCGGTTGCCAGTATGAATTACAAACAAAATCTACCTTACTTTTGTTAATTGGTGAGTTTAATCGTCTCAATAAACAATATCAAAAATTAAAGAATGAACTTGAACGAGGAAAGGTTCGAGCCATTCTTGAGCAGCAGATTAAACCATGTCTTACAGAAATGTTAGAAGCATTATCAGAACAGTATGGCGAAGCTGTATTATCTGATTATGAGGATATTATCAAGGAGTTAGTCAGTTGAATAATCAATTAAAATTATTTCGTAAAGTAAATGAAATTGTCCTGTTTGATGACAATATGATTGAGAGCGCAAAAGAATGTTTTCAAGACTATGTTGAAAAAGGGATTATCCTAACCACCAATTTTGAAGAAAATAGATGGGCAACAACTAATGAATATTCTAACGTTAGCTTCATTTTTAACTTGAATAAATTCCAATATAAAAGGTTTTATGAACAAGTATTTCAATTATCTTTTGATGATTTTGTCACCTACTTAAAGAGTTTTATAGTGCTATCTATGGAACATCATGTTTTAATCACACTCCAAGCCTTTTTAAGAGATATAAAAAAATTAGTCAAAGAAATAAAAGTGAACGAAGTCTTCTCGTTAGCAAATATGAAGATTTCCAACCCCTCAGTATGTATAGATTTTCTTTCTACACTACCATGTTTAGAGAGTAACGAATTAACCCAACTGATTGAGCAACTAGATGAACTTTTAAATGTTAGTTATCAACTGAACACTAAAAAACAGCGAAAGTTAGCCCAATTTCAATCCTATTTTTTATTTAATGATATTTTAAACGACTATTGGGTTAAATCATTATCAGATGAGGAAAGATTGTTTTACTACCCTCTTTTCTTATGGTGGCAAATAACAGCAGTAGTACCACTTAGACCAAGGGAGTTTTTGCTCACTCAGAGAAATTGTCTCACAGAAAAAGACGGAAAATATTACTTAACTCTCAGACGAAATAACTTAAAAGGAAAAGACAAGGGAGTATCCCATAAAATTTCAGAGGATTATTATTTAACAACTTACGAAGTACCATTTAAGCTTGCGAGTGAGATTTTAAATTATTTAGAGCTAACCAAAGACTTATCATCTACACAGTTAGATACCCTATTTGTGACAGACTCTCATTATCGGAAATGGAAACGTATTGCTGGTACTAAAAACCGTTTCTTGACGTACAGTAACTTAAATACAATTTTAAAATATTTCTTTAATGAGATTGTATCTCAACAGTATGGGTATTTTGTACATCATATCAATTCCCCAAATCAATTAGACGATCATGAGATTAATTTCATTCATATTGGAGATACTAGACACATTGCAATGATCAATCTGATAGCAGAAGGGGCTAGTCCAGTAACAGCAATGCTCTTAGCTGGACATGATAGTGTCACAACATCTTCACATTATTTTTCAAATCTGAGTCAGTTTATTGAATGTAGGAGCTATCAGCTTTATCGTAAATTAACAAACTCTCAAACGTCTTACGCTATAAGTAAAACTCAACATAGATACACCATTAATAAAAACTATGTTCCTCTTGATAATAAGGGCAGATGTTATTCACCTCGATTTGCGGAAGGTGATTATTCAGACTGCCTTAAAGTCATTAGCTCACATGCAGAGCTTGGTGCTTGTACTAGTTGTCCATTTTACAGAAAAGCTGGAAAAGATTATTTCTCTATGGATAAATCCTTTAAGAAATCAATCGACGAGGAAGCTTTAATTGTAGATGAGGCTATAAAAAGAGTTCGACAAGGAAAGGGGAATATAGAAGATATTGGTGAGGCATTATTAAAACTTAAAACAGTTAGTCGTTCTTATCAAGAATATCTAACTGATAAACATTTATCCTTACAGGAGTTCTCAAATGGCTAGAAAGAAGTATATTGATAATCAAGAATTGCTATTATTATTTGAACATTATTTACTGGAACATTGTTCGAATAATCCTAGACTATTCAAAATTCCACAGTTTGGAAATTACCTTAGAAGCAACGGATTTCCGCAGGTTGCAGACACAACGATTAGAAGAAACAAAGAATTTAGACAAGCCCTTAATGATAAATTGGAACTATTTGAGGACGACACCTATCAAACAGTTATAACGTATAAAACTCTAGATGTAGAACGTTTCTTAATGACCAATAGAACCCCTAAAGCAATCAAATCAGCATTGATAGAACTTAACAATTATTATAAAAAAGTTGTTGATGCAGCAATAGAATATAAGGAAGAAGCAAATAAGCTTAAAACAAGAGTTTCAGAGTTGAAAAATGACGTAGCACAACTTAATGAAAAGAATGCTGAAATTAAGGAGCAGACAGCATTATACAAAGAATTATTAGAGGAAAACAAAAAGTTAAGAAATCTTCTTAAAACCAGTTTGTATCCTGGGATTGCAAATGAATTATTAAAAGAAGAAGGCTTATTAAAATCTGATCAGCAACTTGTAACTAAGAAGTATCTAAGTGAAAATATTATCACCTCAGACACAAAAATATCTTTTGAAAAGCACACTCATAAAGAGAAGAAAGCAGGCAAAAGTAAGATTTTGGAAATCAAAAACTTACTGGATAATAAGACTAAGTATTAGGAGGAAAAAATGTCAGACTTCATCACTGATTTTCCAGCTTTATTGAAATATTGGAACTTTGATAGCAATATTAAATTAGAAATAGAAAAACTCCCTATTACTAGTAAAAAACACGTTAGCTGGAAATGCCCTAACTGTTCGTACGAATGGAAAGCAAGTGTAGCAAAATCTTACAAGCAAGTCCTAAATCATACAAAAATCTGTCCTGTATGCGACCTTGGAGAAGTGCTTGTAAAAGGAGAAAACGCAATATCTGATAGGTTTCCCAACTTTCTTGAGTACATAAACTTTCATTATGAGAATATAGAATCGATTCAAAACGAAATTGAAAATTTAACCTTTACTTCAAAGAGATTATTTCATTTTAAATGTCCCACTTGTCATGTTGGTTGGAAAGATGTAGCCAATACTTCTAGATTATTAACAAAAAAATTAAACAAAAAAGTTGTTCATGCAGGCTGTAACGAATATAAACATTGTGTACCTTTTTATAAAGCATACCCTAACCTCGGAAAAATATATCTTTCAGGCGGTTATAACGAGTTGGAATTTGAAAAATTAACTCTCAGTGATAATGTTACAATTCCCAGAAAATGGAAATGTGATAAATGCAAGCATTTTTTTGATTTATCAATAGATAAGTTGATCTCAAGAATTAAGAGGAATGGATTTTATTGTACTAAATGCGAAGCAACTTTTGACACAGCTATAAAAGTGAATGTAAAGCCTCTCAGCTACACAGATAAGCATCTTCTTGACCAATTGGTTAAAAATCATATTAAAAAAAATATGATTGACTGTTTGTCTAATATAGTAGCAACTTGGAAATGTATGAAATGCAATGGGGAATATGAATGCTCAGTTGTAAAAAGACATCAAGAAGGTTGTCCATATTGTAGTGATAAACAAATGTTAAAAGGGTATAATACTTTACAAGAAACTCATCCATATTTAGAGAAATTTTGGGATAAAAGTAATGATAAATCTATTTCTGAATACTGGCATAAGTCTTCTGAATGTATAAATTGGAAATGCCCTTGTTGTAATATTCAGTTTCAATGCAGCCCTGTTGAAATGATATCTAGAACCAACTTAGAGAATAGTAATTTTGAAACATGTCCTAACAACTGTGATTGGAATACACTGATTTTTAATAATGATATTTTCTATAATTCGCCAAGGTTACGGAAAGAATGGAGTAAAAAAAATAATATCTCTGTTCACTTAGCTCTAAGTCATATTGAAACAAAAAAATATTGGTGGAACTGTTCTATTTGTCAAGGCGAATACCTTTGTTCAATTCCAATAAGAAGAGAAGTAATAGATAGCTGTCCATATTGTAATGATGAACAACCATTAAAGGGGTATAATACACTATCTGACATTCACCCTGAACTATCTAGTTATTGGAGTAACAAAAATATCCAACAACTTGATGAAATAACTCTGTCAGAAGCTAAAAATAAAAAATGTATATGGTTGTGCGACTGTTGTAATTTAGAATTTAATGAAAAACTAAGTATTGTTCTAGATAAATTTTCGAATATCAGCAATAAAGAACTCAAGAAAATTTGTCCTTACTGTAATAAAAAAATACCTAAACCTGAAGAATCATTGGGTTACAAAAAACCATTTTTAAAATCAGAATGGCTAGAAAATATTAACGGAGACATTTATAATGTTTTCTCTAATTCAAACGATATAATTGAATGGATATGTAGAAAATGTCACAGAAACTATAAGGCAAAAATTTCTAATAGAGCTGAAGACGATAAATGTTGCCCTTATTGTTCCAATAGAAAATTAATAAAAGGAATTAATGATCTTGCGACAACTCATCCTCACTTAATAAAAGAATGGTCAAGCTTGAATGACCGACAATTAAGTTGTTTAACCAATAAATCAAGCTATAAAGCATGGTGGAACTGTTCTGTGTGTTCAAATACATACCAGCAGGTTGTTAGTCATAAGTTCACTACTAAAATATCTTGTCCTTACTGTAGAAAAGTAAAAATATTAAAAGGCTTTAACGACCTTGCGACTACACATCCATGGTTGATTAAGGAATGGTCAACTTTAAATGACATGGACTCTAGTTCTATAATGAGTAATTCAAATTATAGTGCATGGTGGAAATGTTCTGAATGTAGCGGAGAATACCAGCAAACAGTTAAGAAAAAGATTCTAAAGAAAGAATCTTCTTGTCCATATTGTCAAAACAATAAAGTATTAAAAGGGTTTAACGACCTTGCGACCACACACCCATGGTTGATTAAGGAATGGTCAACTTTAAATGACATGGAATCTAGTTCTATAATGTGTAATTCAAATTATAAAGCATGGTGGAGATGTTCAGAATGTAGCAGAGAATATCAGCAAACGATTAAGAAAAAAATTCAAATGAACATATCTTGTTGTCCTTATTGTCAAAACAATGAAGTATTAAAAGGTTTAAACGACCTTGCAACAACTCATGACTATTTGTTAAACGAATGGGATTATCTGAATAATATTCTTTTAGCAAATCCAACAGAAATTAATGAGAAAAGTAATAAAATTGTGTGGTGGATTTGTAAAGATGAACCAAATCATCGGTATAAGTTTAAAATCAATGAAAAAATCAAATATGAAAAACGTAACTTAATAACGTGTAAAATCTGTAAAGGTTTAAGAAGAAAACAAGAACATTTTGTTCAGTTTGTAAATCAATAAATTAAACAATCTAAAAACACTTTAATATCAATTTAATGGTTTAAAGTGTTTTTTAGTATCAAAATGTACATTTGAAAAATTTTTAGTTTTCACTTAAATAAAGTACATTATACAGAAGATGAATAGTTTTAAAAATTTCCAGTGTTCACTTAAATAAAGTACATAATTGAGTATAATTGGCTTAAAAAAAATTTTTGGTTATGTTAAAAATCTAGTATAGAAAGAGATACAAAAGAGTCCTATATAAACCCTATAACATCTTTCCGAAAAACTATAATTTTCTTGAAAAATATATCTGGCTATGCTATACTACTAGTATAGAAAGATTTGGAGAAAAACATGAAACGCGAGATCTTATTAGAACGGATCGATAAACTCAAACAAGTCATGCCTTGGTACGTCTTAGAATATTACCAATCAAAACTAGCCGTTCCATATAGTTTTACGACCTTATATGAATACTTAAAGGAATACGATCGATTTTTCACCTGGGTCTTGGAATCTGGTATATCAGATGCTGACACCATGGCTGATATCCCTTTAGAGGTTCTGGAGCACATGACCAAGAAAGACATGGAATCCTTTATCCTTTACTTACGTGAACGTCCTCTTCTCAATGCCAATACGACGAAAAATGGGGTTTCCCAAACTACCATTAATCGTACACTTTCTGCACTTTCTAGTCTGTATAAGTATTTGACTGAGGAGGTTGAAAATGAACAAGGTGAACCTTATTTCTACCGCAATGTCATGAAGAAGGTTGCTACCAAGAAAAAGAAAGAAACCTTGGCTGCGCGAGCTGAAAATATCAAGCAAAAGCTCTTTTTAGGGGATGAAACAGAAGGTTTCCTTAACTATATCGATCAGGAATACCCTCAAACACTCTCCAATCGCGCCTTATCTTCCTTTAATAAGAATAAAGAGCGTGATTTAGCCATTATCGCACTCCTACTTGCCTCTGGTGTCCGTCTCTCTGAGGCAGTTAACCTGGATCTTCGAGATCTCAATCTCAAAATGATGGTGATTGACGTTACTCGAAAAGGTGGAAAACGAGACTCAGTCAATGTTGCTGCCTTTGCTAAACCTTATTTAGAACAATATCTCGCTATTCGTGACAAACGTTATAAGACAGAAAAAACCGATACAGCCCTCTTCTTAACCTTGTATCGAGGGGTTCCAAACCGGATTGATGCTTCTAGTGTTGAAAAGATGGTGGCCAAGTATTCAGAAGACTTTAAAGTCCGCGTAACCCCCCACAAACTGCGCCATACTCTTGCAACCCGTCTCTATGATGCTACCAAATCCCAAGTTTTGGTCAGCCACCAGCTGGGACATGCTAGCACACAGGTAACGGACTTGTATACGCATATCGTTAATGACGAACAGAAAAATGCCTTGGATAGTTTATAAGATACATAATATAAATTATGTAATATTTTGGCATTAGAAAAAGAGCGTAGGATTTTTTATGGAATCTTACGCTCTTTAATTCTTTCTATAAAAATTCGATCCAATAATTTCTGTGTGGCTCAATAATGACTGGTTTTCCCCAGAATGATTTAAGATAGGCCAAGTTTGCAGGGGTGACCGGTCTTTTTTCACCATTGTACTTCTCTGCACTCTCTTCCGTTAGAAAACATTTAACTGCTTCATATGGAGTACCATCGCTCGCTATTCGATCAATTCCTAAATAAGCAATTTCATCACCGGCTTTTGGAAAATCTGTAAATAGTTTACCAATAAAATAAACCGTCTTATCTTTCATTAACTCATAAGCCTTACTATTTTCCAGTCTGTTATTCGCAGCAGCGTACATAATACAAAAACTGTCCACAATATCTTTCAAAGGCATTAATTCTTCTTTGCTGACGATAATTTCGTCGGGAGCAAGTCCGCCAAGGATTAAATTTTGATAATGAGGTTGCTGGATGATATTATCTAAAGCCATTCCTAATGGTAGTTGGACAGCTTGATAGCCTAATGGTTCTAGCTCTTGCTTTTTCCGGTCAAGGTGTTCTTGTGTAATACTGATATTCAAATCATATGGACTTGAAGGTTGTTGCTTGCTAAAAAAAGCCACTACTATACGATCTAACTGTTCAAATAAACCGAGATTTTCAACTGGAATTTTCATCATCGAATATGATCCCCTTTTTGTTCAGATTTCCTCTATATTCTACTCTCATTATTTTTGAATATCAAGAAAAGAAGCCGTGTCATGAACTAACTTTTGATGATAAAACTTAAAAATTTTTGTTTGACATGATCCTTTTTCTTCATCAGCCTATACCTCATGAATAGCTAGCTATAAAAGATAATGTAGAAAATCAAACCATTCTTCAGTCATGGACTAGTTGAGTTTTACCACTTCGTCAGCTTTTTCCCAAATTACTGGATTATGGGTTGCGATAATGATTATACGCTCTTGATTCTTTAACATTAAGAGCAAGTCCATCACCTCTTGTGAGGTTTCTGGATCCAGTGCTGCAGTTAGTTCATCTGCCAAAATTAAAGGTGGATCTTTTAAAATGACTTTAGCTAATGCGACACGTTGCGCCTCTCCCCCCGATAATTCATAAATCTTTTGATCCAGAGCAAGGTAAGCCAATCCTACTTTTTTGAGCACTTCTTCCTCTTGCTGCTTCTTCTCTTTTTTCGTTAATTTTTGCCCAATCAATCCCAAATCTAAATTTGTAGCGATAGTCTCGTTTTCAAGTAGGCCAAAGTTTTGGAAGAGATAACCTAATTCACGCTTAAAGAAGTGATGCTGTTTGATTTGTTTCAGTTCTTGCCCTTGATAGCTTATACTCCCTTCTTCATAAGGCTCTATCTTCGCCAAGATATTGAGCAAGGTTGTTTTACCACACCCACTATTTCCGATCAGAGCATAGACCTTACCTTCTGTAAATTGCAAGCTCAAATCTTGAAAGACCGTTCGTTGGCCAAATGATTTGGTTAAATGTTCTATGCTAATCATATTAGGCTCCTTTCAGTACAGTGGCTAACAAGTGGTCTTCTTTATGAGACCGATACAGAAGAATGAACCAAGCATTAGTAATAAATAGAATGAGAGTGACAAGAGCAATCCACCATTCCGAAGTGAGAATGAATACCAGGAAGCTTCCTAATAGTAAGAGGACACTTTCTGAGAGCAAAATCGTTTGGTGAATGTTTACAAATCCCAGACCTGCAATCTTCTTCAAGAAGATTTGTTTTCTAAACTCTTCAAAATATAGGAAATTCATAGTGTTAAAAAGAAGAACAGAGGTTGCTATACCAAAGACTCCTCCTGCAATTATCATGAGATTTTCTATTTGGATGAATTGGGCCATTTGCTGGTAAACGTCCACTGCATAGTCGTACTGACTAACACTTTTTTCAAGATTATACTCAGCGACTAGCTTTTTACTATTTTGAAGCCCATTAAAATAAAGGTAGGAATTTAGTTGGGTGAAATATGGATTCTCATAGCCTCCAAAACTTTCAGGTTGAATAACCACTAAAACAGGATCTGTAAAGAATTGTTTATAGCTGATTGGTGTGTTGTTGTAGATAAAGCGTTTTTGATGATTCGGAATATACGTTACCTGCGCCTTCATTGATAAGGTGATATTTCCTTGATCATCTCGAGGAGATAGATAATCTTCATATCGTTTAATTATCTCCTCTTCTCGACCTTTTAATTTTTCCGGAAGCAAGAGACCAAATTCTCCTGCTTGTAAGTGATTTAAGTGATCTTTTACTTCATGAGAAACTGGTACACCTTGGATTTCGAGGTAATTTGGAGTTACATAAAGAGTTCGTGCAAGTGGATCGTAATCTGTGATGGAAAACTCTTTACCTGTACTAGGATCCGTCATAACTCCTTTTGAACTAAAAGATACGAGATTATGATAAGCTAAAAGACCACCATTTTCAATACCAGACTCGATGAGCTTAGACCATTTTGCTCTGTCCTCAATTTGCGTCTCTTTGTTTGTTTTCTGTGAAAAATCCTCCCGACTTGTACTAATTTGGACCCAATTCGACTGTTTTAACCAAGCCTCACTTCCCTCTTGGTGAGTTTGCCAGACTGATCCATAAATACTGATTCGATGAATCGCAAGGCCAATTAATGCCACAGCGAGAAATTGACAAATAAAGAGGAAAACCAATATGCGCTTCAATGGAACCTTCCCTTTTAAAAGGGGGACTAAATGCATTGTTTGAATACTATATGCAAAGAGGAAGGATAAGAAAACAGACAAAATTAGTAAAATCCCATTGTAAATAATACTACTGGAAATGACGAGGGAATAGGAAAAAGGTGTCAATTGAAAGCAATAAATCAGAACAGCACCCATTATACTTGCGCCAATACATCCCAAAAGCAACTCTATACTATCATCTTTTAGAGAATGTCCGAAAAGTTGCAAGCGTCTCATCCCTGAAATATATCGAATCCCAGCACTTCTCATTTCTTGTGTTTTTTGAATAATCGTAAAAGAGCTAAAACTAATGATAAAAATGACTAAGGCAAGTGATTGTGAACCTGAGCCAAAAAAGGCAATAAAGGTCTGCAGAGGATTTGGTTTCACTATAAAAGTTTGTGAGAAACCAAGAGTATGAAGCGTTTGATCCAGCTTTTCAGTTTCCAATTCACCTGTTAATACATAATAATTCGTTAGCAGGCTTTCTTTGGCAGCCAGTTCTTTCTTCTCTCTTTTAATCCCAAGAGGAAGTTTTCCCTCTCCGTAGATATCATAGGTGAAAACAACCTGACCCTTAGAATCTGTTCTTTGTATCTGACTAGCAATTATACTATGATTTTCCCTTGCCAAGCGGTCTAAACTGGAAGATAACTCTTCATATGTGACGCTCTTATCTTGTCTTACCACACCTACTACCGGAAGACTGCGGTGGATAACCGTATTTGGAGAAATAAAGGCAATCCAAATCAAAAAGCTAGAGATGAAAAGGTTTGATAAAATAATAAAGACACGTTTCATATCATCACACTTTCTAAAGCAGAAAAGGAAAGTAATACCTAGCTAGTCAATTAATTTCGTTGTTTAATAATTACTGAGTTTTACAAATTACAGTTATATTCTTTGTAAGCGAATACACTTTTCCACCTTTACTATACTACAAAATCCTTAGTAAAACAATAATTTTTATGTGAAACTAGTTTCAAAAAAAAGGCTGGGACAAAAGTCCTAGCCTCTCAATTGTCTTTGGATT
>NZ_JWAK01000015.1:111513-153464 GCF_001069335.1 Streptococcus sp. 1171_SSPC | reverse complement strand
CGAAATCGAATTCTAACGAATTACCGATTTCTGTCCCACTCTCTTATGATTTTATTCCACCACAGCCTCAGCAATTTCTTCTGCAGTGATTCCTGCGAAGTAACGACCTAGGTTAATGGTTTGTAGGGCTTTAAGAACGTCTTCGCGTTCGTATTTGACACCACGAAGGACATCTTCTACTGCTGCTACATCTTCGATACCAAAGAAGTCTCCATAAATCTTGATGTCTTGGATTTTGGATTCAATAACATTCGCGAAGATTTCCACCTTACCGCTAGGGAATTTAGTGCCACGACGGACATTGTATTCAGGGGACTTCCCATAGTTCCAATCCCAGGTACCGAACTTGGTTTCCTTGATACGGTTGATTTCAGCCAATTCTTCATCTGAGAAGACATATTCTGTCATCTCAGGATATTCTTTCTTCATGTAGTCTAAAAGCAAGTCACGGAACTCTTCAACAGTGATCTTTTCTGGCAACTCATCGATGATATTGGTCACACGTGCACGAACGGATTTAACCCCTTTAGACTCAAATTTGTCCTTAGATACCTTAAGCGCATTAGCAAGGACAGACAAATCAACGTCAAAAAGCAGACAACCATGGTGCATGATCCGGCCATTGATATAGGCTTGGGCATTGCCACAGAATTTCTTACCGTCGATTTCTAAGTCGTTACGGCCTGTAAATTCAGCTTTAACACCAAGTTCAGCTAAAGTATTGATAACTGGAGTAGAGAAGCTCTTGAAGTCAAAGGCCTTGTTTTCATCTTCTTTTGAAATGATTGTATAGTTTAGGTTGTTCAAATCATGGTAAACAGCTCCACCACCACTGATTCGACGGACTACTTCAATTCCATTTTCACGAACATAGTCACGGTTAATTTCCTCGATGGTATTTTGGTGACGTCCTACAATAATAGATGGTTTGTTAATCCAAAGAAGGAAGATTTGATCCTCGTCCAAAAGGTGTTTAAAAGCATATTCCTCTAAAGCAATATTAAAAGCAGTGTCGTTTGAATGATTGATAATGTATTTCATAAGATACCTTCTAATACGATAGAGACTGGAAAATAATTCCAGTCTAATCTATCTATTTTTATTTTTTCTTAGGTGAATGGATGGCCATTCCAAGTACATCCGCAAAGGCTTCGTACATCACTTCTGAGAAGGTTGGGTGCCCATGGATGGTCTTGAGCATTTCTTCTACAGTGATTTCCATCTCAATGATAGTTGAAGCTTCGTTGATCAATTCAGCTGCTGCTGGACCAATGATGTGAACCCCAAGAACTTCACCATATTTCTTGTCTGCAATGACCTTAACAAAACCTTGAGCCGCATCTGATGCAATGGCACGTCCGTTTGCGGCAAAATTGAATTTACCGATTTGGACATCATATTTCTCACGAGCTTGTTCTTCTGTCAAACCAACAGCCGCAACTTCTGGAAGTGTGTAGATAGCTGCAGGAGTCAAGTTCAATTTGGCAACAGCGTGATTTCCTTTAAGGGCGTTTTCAGCCGCTACTTCACCCATACGGAAGGCAGCGTGAGCCAACATCTTAGTACCGTTGATATCACCTGGTGCATAGATACCTGGAACAGAAGTTTCCATGTATTCATTAACCTTGATACGACCACGATCCAATTCAAACTCAACTTCTCCGATTCCTTCAAGATCTGGAACACGACCGATTGAAAGAAGAGCTTTATTTGCGATGATATCATCTTTTCCTTCAACCTTGATACGGAGTTTGCCATCTTCTTCAATGATTTCTTGCAGTTTAGTACCTGTCAAGATAGTCATACCCTTACGTTCAAGGATCAAGCGAAGGTTTTTAGATACTTCAGCATCCATAGCTGGAACAATGCGGTCCATCATTTCAATAACCGTTACTTTTGAACCAAAGGTCATAAAGGCTTGACCAAGCTCGATACCGACAACCCCACCACCAATGATCACAAGGCTTTCTGGGACTTCATTCATATCCAAGATGTCATCACTCGTCATTACAAGGGATGATTCCATGCCAGGAACGTTAATCTTGCTGACTTTTGAACCACCAGCAAGGATAATCTTCTTAGTTTCAAGTAACTCAGAACCATTGACCAAAACATTCTTATCTTTCGTAATGGTACCGATCCCCTTATGAACATCAACTCCGTAGCTACGAAGAAGTCCTGCAACACCACCAACCAAAGTATTTACGACCTTGTTCTTGGTTTCAAGAACCTTGTCCATATCCACTGTGAAGCTAGGATTGTCAATGATAATCCCACGGTTTGCCGCATGACCGATATTTTCAATGATTTCAGCGTTGTGTAGGTAAGTCTTAGTTGGGATACATCCGCGGTTCAAGCAAGTTCCACCAAGTTCAGATTTTTCAACAAGGGCAACCTTACCACCCAATTGAGCTGCCTTGATAGCAGATACGTAACCAGCAGGACCGCCACCGATCACTACGATATCATAAGCATCATCGCTCTTATTGTCATCATTTGAAGCACTTGCTGAGGCTGGTGCAGGACTCGCTTCTGGTGCTACTGCTCCAGCTGTTGGGATGTTCTCCCCTTCTTCACCAAGGTAACCGATAACTTCTGTTACAGGAACAGTCTCGCCGTCCCCTTTTAAGATAGCAATCAAGTAGCCATCTTCTTCAGCTTCCAATTCCATGCTGACTTTATCTGTCATGATTTCAAGGAGAATTTCTCCTTCTTTTACAAATTCGCCGACTTTTTTATTCCACTGAACGATTTGTCCTTCGGTCATATCTACGCCGGCTTTTGGCATAATTACTTCTAAGGCCATTTTATTTCCCTCTTTTTCTTGTTTCTATTCTCTCTCGTTGATTAGACCAACATTGAAATCGGGTCTTCAATCAAGGCTTTCAAGTCTTTCATGAATTTGGCCCCAGCCATACCATCGACAACGCGGTGGTCAATGGTCAAGCCCAAGCTCATGATTGGACGAATGACGATTTCACCATTAACTACAACTGGTTTTTCAACAGTTGCGCTAACCCCAAGAATGGCAGAGTTTGGTTGGTTGATAATCGGTCCAAAAGATTGAACACCAAACATTCCCAAGTTACTGATAGTAAAGGTTGAATTTTGCAATTCGCTTGGTGCTAATTTACCGTCCAAGGTACGTCCGATAACGTCCTTGAAGGCTACCACCAACTCTGATAAAGTCATCTTTTCTGCGTTATAGACAACCGGTGTCATCAGCCCATTGTCCATCCCAACCGCCATAGCCAAGTTGACATAGTTGTGAGTGATGATGGTTTTGCCATCTTCCGTCAATGACGCATTAATGTATGGGTGTTTCATCAAGGTCTTAACCACTGCTAGAGAAAGCAAATCTGTTACAGTGACTTTCTTGCCAGTGGCCTCCATAATTGGATCCAATACCTTCTTACGAAGGGCCAACATTTGAGACATATCAACGTCATAGTTCAAAGTAAAGGTTGGTGCTGTCAAGTAAGATTCCACCATCCGTTGAGCAATCACCTTACGCATTGGTGTCATCGGAATCCGCTCGATCTCACCATAAGGTGTCACATTATCAGGAACTTCTTCGACTTTCTCAATTTGAGCAGGTGACTTAATGGTCTCATTCTCAATATTCTCAGGAAGGAAAGCAAGGACGTCCTTCTTCATAATCTTACCACGATGACCAGTTCCTTGGATTTCTTGCCAAGCAATATTGTGTTCTAAAGCAATTCGTTTTGCAAGTGGTGAAATGCGAACCACATTTGTGTCTTTATATGTTTCCACGTCTTCTTTGTGGACACGACCGTTTGCGCCTGAACCAGAAACATCATAGAGGTTGATCCCAAGATCATCCGCTAATTTTCTAGCCGCAGGAGTCGCTCTTAGCTTATCATCAGCCATGACCTCTCCTATTCTATTATAAGATACTAAGGGCGTCAAAAGTCTCAGTGAAAATAGGAAACTTGACGAAGAAACTTTAGTTTCTAGGAAAGTTTATCTTTTTCACCCAGACTTTAGCCCGAGTTCAATTCTACAAGCAACTTGGATACACACGTATCTCAAGTTGCTACGGTTGCCGCTATCAGGCGGTCAACCTAGTAGACTTACTAATTCGTTCGTCGAATATCATCGATTCGACTCACTCATGTCGCATTTTTTCTATTTCAAAATGAAAGATAAAACCACGAATATGTTACATAATTTATGTTATGTATTATTCTTTGTTATACGTTTTACGAATGGCTTCTTTGATACTTTCAACTGTTGGTATCATTGCATTCTCAAGGTTTTGTGCGTAAGGCATTGGCACATCTTCCCCCGCACAACGGCGGATCGGTGCATCCAAGTAATCAAATGCTTCTGATTCAGAGATAATAGCTGAAATTTCACCGATATAGCCACTTGTTTTATGGGCATCATTGACAAGGACTACTTTTCCTGTCTTCTTGACAGAATTAATGATGATCTCTTTATCGAGTGGGACCAAGGTCCGTGGGTCTACTACTTCTACTGAGATGCCTTCTTCTGCCAATTCTTCAGATGCTTGCATCACGCGACGAAGCATTTTCCCGTAGGTTACGACAGTGACGTCAGTTCCTTCGCGTTTGATTTCTCCGACACCAAGTGGAATCGTGTAGTCTGGATCAACTGGCACTTCACCTTTTTGGTTGAATTCTGATTTGTACTCAAGAATGATTACAGGGTTGTTATCGCGAATAGAAGACTTGAGAAGTCCTTTCATATCCGCTGGCGTACCAGGAGCAACAACTTTCAAACCAGGAATATGAGTAAACCATGATTCCAAAGATTGGGAGTGTTGAGCTGCAGATCCAACTCCATTACCAGCAGCACAGCGAACGGTCATCGGCACTTGCCCTTTTCCACCAAACATGTAGCGAGTTTTAGCAGCTTGGTTGACAATAGCATCCATGGCAATTACAGAGAAATCCATGAAAGTCATATCAACGATTGGCCGAAGTCCAGTCATGGCTGCACCTGCTGCTGCACCTGAAATCGCAGCCTCAGAAATCGGACAGTCACGGACACGTTCTGGACCGAATTCCTCAAGCATTCCTACTGAAGTTCCGAAGTCTCCACCGAACACTCCGACATCTTCCCCCATCAACAATACGTTTTCGTCGCGACGCATTTCCTCAGACATAGCAAGGATAATGGTATCGCGGAAAGACATTAATTTAGTTTCCATAATTCTCTACTCCCCCTTAGTCTGCGTAAATATCTTCGAAAGCTGATTCGAGTGGAGGGAATGGGCTTTCTTCCGCAAATTTCACTGAAGCTTCGACTGCTTCTTTTACTTCTTCTTGGATCTGATCCAATTCTTCTGCGCTTGCAATCTCATTTTCAAGGAGATACTTGCGAAGGTTTTCGATTGGATCTTTCTTCTTCCACTCTTCGACTTCTTCACGGGTCCGGTATTTACCAGGGTCTGAAGATGAGTGACCAAGCCAACGATAAGTGACACTTTCAATCAAGACAGGACCTTTACCAGAGCGGACGTGTTCAACAGCTTTTTGGAATCCTTCATAGACATCGATAACATTGTTTCCATCAGGAATAAACATTCCAGGAATGCCGTAAGCAGCACTACGCTCGTGGATATGCTTGACATTGGTCATTTTTTTGATGTCAGCAGAGATTCCGTAACCATTATTGATACAGTAGAAAATAACTGGAAGGTTCCAAATGGAAGCCATATTCACTGCTTCGTGGAAGACACCTTCGTTGGTTGCGCCGTCCCCAAAGAAGCAGACAACAATCTTGCCAGTCTTGTGCATTTGTTGAGTAAGGGCTGCACCTACGGCAATCCCCATACCACCACCGACGATACCATTGGCACCAAGGTTACCAGCATCAAGGTCGGCGATATGCATTGATCCACCCTTCCCTTTACAAGTACCGGTATACTTACCAAGGATTTCTGCCATCATACCATTCAAATCGATTCCCTTAGCGATGGCTTGTCCGTGACCACGGTGGTTTGAAGTTAGCAGATCATCCTCGTTCAAAGCCAACATCGCTCCAACGTTAGCCGCTTCTTCCCCAACAGAAAAGTGCGTCATTCCTGGCACTTTCCCTTTTTTTACTAACTGTGCAATTTTTAAGTCCATGCGACGGATTTCTTCCATTTTACGGAACATTTCCAATAAGAGACTTTTATCTAATGTTGCCATTATTTCGCCTTTCTAAGCAATTATTCATTCTCTTTTATTCTATCTCACTATGAAAACACTGTCAAAATAAATGCTCATTTCCTTTCACAAACTAATCCGTCTAGAATACTGATAGATATGAATTCCCAAACTGTTATATAAAAGATTCACAAAGTCGTTTTTTATTATGGAAAATCAAAAAACCGATAGGGAAGACCTATCGGAATATTTTATTGATGGCGTTGGCCAAAGTCATGAATCATTTGTTCTAACTCCTCACGACTTGACGTTGTTAACATGTAAAGATAATCACCTTGAAGCTCGGCAAAGGCAGCAGGCATATCTTTCTTCACGCGGAATTGATCTCGGTATTTAGCTAAAACTTCATCCTCAGAAAGGACATAAGCTGCATTGGCACGGCGTGAAGTCGCCAAGCAATAAAGTGGCTCAAACTCAGAAGCTGAGAATGGTTCTCCGGCTACGATGGCTGCATAGCCACGGTACAAATCAATCGAGTGAGCATAGTTGTAGACGTCGATGGTGAAGCCACCTGCAGGACGATTATTGTACTCAATCGCAATATAGTCATCCCCATCACGGAAGAACTCAATGTGGAAGAAACGCTCCTTCATGCCAAAAGCTTTAACAATCGCTTCTCCGTATTGACGCAATTTTGGATCCATCTCTTTTAGGACATAATAAGAATTGTCCATCTTGTAGAGCATCAAGTCAAGTGGCGTATAAGCATAGTCAAAAGTCGTTGAGAAGACAATGTTGCCATCGCGATCGACCAGACCATCAAAGGTACAAATCTCACTAGAAGTGACAAATTTCTCAAAGAAATACTCAGTATGTCCATCCCATTCTGCCTTGAAATGGTCTACATCTTCTGCAGTTTCAAGCTTGAAGGTTGCTGCTGCTCCTACCCCATTGTCAGGCTTAGCAATCAATGGCAACCCAATCTTCTTCACAGCCTTGTCAATGTCTTTTTCGGCTTTGACCACTGCACCAGGAACGACTGGGACTCCAGCTTTCTTGAAGAGTTTTTTCATTTCTGATTTAAACTTGGTTTTCTTCAAATCTTTTGGTTTGGCACCAAAGACATTGAATTGTTCACGAAGCGCTGCATCCAATTCCAACCAATATTCATTGTGGGATTCGATGCGGTCGATTGGCCCGTGTTTGTAGAAGAGGAAGGCGACTGCGCGCTTCACTTCGTCCCAGTTTTCCATGTTATCAACTCGGAAATACTCTGTTAAACTATTGCGCAATGGCTCGTCTAACTGTTCATAAGGCTCCTGTCCAATCCCTAAGACCGTGATGCCTTTGTTAGCCAGCTCGATGGTAAATTGTTGAAAGTTTTGCGGATAATAAGGTGAAATAACAAGATAATTCATAGAGGTCTCCTCCTTTTTAGCTTATAAATACATCTGACCTAAGAAATAAGGCATTTGCTTGCGCCACCAGTCCCAATCGTGAGCGACGTCATGGCCCCACTCAGCAAACCATGCAGGAATATTTTTGTGGTCAAAGGCTTCTTTTAGTTTGTAGAAAGATGGAAGTCCATCTTGTTCCCAAGCGCCAAGACCGGTACAAATGACAATTTCCGCCTGACGGTAACGGTCAATAAACCAGCCGTCATTTTGATGCCAAATATAATCAGATGGCGAGTTTTGATAAATCGCTTCGTCACCACCAAACTCACCAACAAAGAAACGAGCATCATAGACACCACTCAAGGCAATCATCTTGTTGAAGACATCTGGATGTTGCAAGAAGAAATTAAGCGCGTGGTAGGCTCCCATAGAACAACCCGTCGTCATCATCGGATCAAACCATCCCGTTTTGTGCTTAATGAAAGGAATGGCCTCTTCAATCACATAGCGCTCGTAAGCACGGTGCATCTCTGCTCGATCATGAGGATTTTTCCAATCACAAAGCCAGCTTTCACTATCGACACTCGAAACGGTGAAGAATTGAACCCGACCTTCTTCGATAAACTGAGCACAAGCATCAATCATACCAAAGTCATAGTACTCGTTATGGCTCCCACCTGATGAAGCAAAGACCACAACAGGAATCCCTGCATGTCCATAGCGGTTTAGATACATTTCGCGGTTGAGCTGGCCACTCCAGTGGCTTAGATGTTCAATATTCATAAATTCCCTCTTTCTCTTTATTTCTTTATTTACAGTCTATTAATCCCATTTTTCTGCCAAAAAACGAAGGCATTCTGGAAGATTCTCAGCCCAGGCTTCTTCGTGGTGAATAGCCCCAGATTGTATCCGAATAGCAATATTTTCCAAAGCCACTCCTTGTTGAATGACATCGTGATAATAACGAAGGGATGAGTCGATATAGGCTTGCTTGATATTTCCCGCCATCAGCGTTTTATCCGTATCATCAGCTTCTTCAGTCCCTACATAGATGTAGATCCGTTGATCTGCATAAAGCTTCTTCCGCTCGATATAGCGGTCAAAGGCCTCTTGGTGCAACCAGTTAGCAGAGGAGAAGACTCCCAGACAACCGATTTGGTCTTGGTATTCCAAGCCCAAAAATTGGGTGATATTCCCACCAAGCGAAGATCCAATCATGGCTGTATGTTCTCTATCAGCAAGGGTTCGATATTCTTGATCGATGAAGGGTTTGACGACATCCATGACAAACTCCCCATACTCGACACCCTTGCCACCGAATTGCATACCAGGGATATTGGACTCCTTGTACTTCCAGGCAGAGTACTCGTTCATCCGTTGCAAACCATCGTTATCAATGGCAACGACAATCATGCGACTAATGTCTGGATTTCGCTTGATGGCTGGAATGACCTTCCAAGAATGACCCGCATAGGCTTCCTTGCTATACAAAACGTTTTGCCCATCGTGGAAATAAACCACAGGGTAGCGACGATCTGTATCTAATTCATAATTCTTAGGTAATAAGACTCGCACACGACGGAGTTTTCCGGTATAAAGCACTTTCAACTCGTGTGTCTTCATCTCTAAATAAAAGTAGGATTTATTCATTGTCAGAAAACTCTCTATATTCTAAATTTTTATTTATTATACCATTTTTATAAGAAAAAGTCTGGATTTCTCCAAACTTTTTCATTGATTGACTTTATTTTCCAATAAATGTAGCCAGATCTTGCAAGGAACGTTCGGCAATTTTCTCATACCGTTCCTTTTTATCCCGAATGCGTGGGCCTTCCAGCTCCTTAATAATTCCGAAGTTGACATTCATGGGTTGGAAATGCTTGCTGTCGGCATGGGTAATATAATGAGCGAGACTTCCGATGGCTGTTGTTTCTGGGAAAATCGCTGCTTCTTCTCCTTTGAAAAGACGTGCCGCATTGATCCCAGCCACCAAACCTGAAGCCGCTGACTCGACATAGCCCTCTACTCCTGTCATTTGACCCGCAAAGAAGAGGTTGGCTTGCTTCTTAGAACGATAAGTCTGTTCAAGCAGATTTGGAGAGTCCATGTAGGAATTACGGTGCATGACGCCATATCTGACAAATTCCGCATTTTCCAAACCTGGAATCATTTGAAAGACTCGTTTTTGCTCGCCCCATTTAAGGTGAGTTTGGAAGCCAACGATATTGTAGAGGCTAGCAGCTGCATTGTCTTGGCGCAATTGGACTACCGCATAAGGGGTCTTAAACTCCCCATCACGAGGTCCTTTGTAGTCATCTGGATACTCGAGACCAACTGGTTTCATAGGACCATAGAGCATGGTTTTGATGCCTCGTTTGGCCATGACTTCAATTGGCATACAACCTTCGAAATACTTTTCTTTTTCAAAAGAGTTGAGCGGGGCTTCTTCCGCATTCACCAAAGCCTCATGGAAGTCCATAAACTCTTGTTTGGTCATGGGACAGTTGAGATAAGCCGCTTCTCCTTTGTCATAACGAGACTTGAGGTAAACCTTATTCATATCGACGGTATTGACATCGATAATAGGAGCTGCTGCATCGTAGAAATAGAAGCCATCGCCACCATTGAGCGCGTGGATCTTTTCCGCCAAGGCATCACTGGTTAGAGGACCCGTTGCGACCACTGTGATCGCGTCTGTCGGCAATTCTGTAATTTCATCGCGAATCACTTCGATGAGCGGGTGTTGAGATACCTTCTCCGTTACCCGACTAGCAAAGCCTTCTCGGTCCACTGCCAATGCTCCACCAGCCGGCACACGAGTCGCTTCTGCAGCTTCAAGGATAACAGAACCTAAACGTCGCATTTCTTCTTTGAGGAGCCCGACAGCATTGGTTAGAGAATCCCCTCGGAGAGAGTTGGAACAGACTAACTCAGCAAAGTTGTCTGTTTTGTGTTGCGGAGTGGATTTGATCCCACGCATTTCGTAAAGCTTGACCGGAATTCCCTGTTGGGCAATCTGATAAGCTGCTTCCGAGCCAGCAAGGCCCGCACCGATGACATTGATATAAGATTGAGACATGACACTAATACCTCTTTGGGTATACAAACACCCCACTGGACTGTTAGACACCCACAAATCTTTCTAATTTTCTACTTGGTCCATTATACCAGAAAGCCAAGTAAAAAAACAGGGAGGGTTTTCCTTCCTGTCTTAGACCTAAGTCTGTTATTAATTTTCTTATAGACACAACCAAGCAGCAAAGAGGGCTGATAGGATACTGAATAAGGACCCGATTAAATAATACTCTGCGAAGGCTGGATTCTCCGAAATTTTATTGTAGCGGGCGATGGATTTGGCCGTAAAGACCAGACCGATAGAAGCAAATTGGCCGTAGACAAGACAGGCACCGATAATCAACCGCTCTAAGAAGCCAATCATGGAACCAGCCCCAGTGATGGTATCCATTTTCTCCTCCATCGTCGGCTGGTACTTAGCAAAAAGAATTTTAAAGACGATATTGGTCGGTTTTCCCACTAAGAGGACATAAAAGATTAGCTTTAAACTGTCACTAGGCAAATAAGTCGTGCCATTTTTAGCTCCCCAAAGAACTAGGAAACTAATGATAGCGACATGCAAGACTTGATCCAATGCAAAAGTCCATGCTGCTGTTAAATTCAATTGCTTCTGCACCAAAGGTTTTCCGTAATCAATCCCTGCATGAGTCAGCAAAATGGCCAAGCAAATCCACCACAAATCCAGATGGCAGAGGGAAACGACGAATAGAGGCAGAGCTACATACAGAATGTGAAGGCCGAGCACCTTCTTATCCTGATCCTTGTGGTCCGCCATCTTTTGACTTTGAAAATAATAATCCGACAACAAATGACAACTTAACAAGAGAAGCAAGTATGGATTTGTTACGATACTAGATAATCCTGTCATAAGCCTCTCCTTTCGCTAAACTTTGAATACTCGCTAGCGCTGCTGCTCGCCCCCGCAAGTAAACACGGATACTGCTACTTTTCAGCCGTTTAGAGAGAGCACTGGGGTTTATCTCCAGCGATTGGGCCAAATCCTGCTGGCTAAAATTCTCACTATATACACATCTCTTAAGAAGATCTAGCAGGATTTCTTCCTGACTGCCACGCCAACCCGAACGAATAGCTTCCCCGGAAGCGATGAGGGAATTCACAAAGAAGTCTTGCTTTTCCTTCCCGCATGAAAAATAAATCTGGGTATTGCCGTAGTCATTTTTCTGATGGACCAGATTGATGGCGGCGCGTGCATTCCAATAAGCTGGCCCATCCGCACCGATACTTTGTAAGGGATCGATATCCGTTACAATCTCCCCGAGACCAATCCCGAAACGAAGTTGAGTAGGAGTTAGTAAAGAACGCAGGGTATCGATCATTTGAAAAACCGGAGCATCCACCTTTAAGAGCGCCTGAAACTCATCACCCAGGGTCAAGGTAAAACTAGATGCTAAGAATTCTCCAAATAGTTCATTCATCGTTTGAAGCGTTTTTTCTAACTGTTTTTGCAGGTCAAAACGTTCTTGAACCATTTTGGAATCAATGACATCTGCAATCAAAGCAAGATACATAAGCCCACCTCCTTGTGTCTATTATAACGAAAAAAAACAAAAATGTCTATTATAACAGACATTTATTAAAATTGCCGTTATAATAGACATCGCATGATCCTAAAATCTTATTTTACTTTTTCTTCTTCGTAGTCGCCGTTGCTACATACGACCTGCTTACCGCCACCACGAACTTTTTTCTCAACTAGGTAGTGACCACATTTTGGACAATCACGGCCAATTGGCTTGTCCCAAGAGGTGAATTCGCAGTCTGGGTAACGATTGCAGCCATAGAAGAGACGGTTCCTTTTGGTTTTACGCTCGATGATTTGCCCTTGGTGACAGTCTGGACATTCCACACCAATCTCCTTGACGATGGCTTGCGTATGACGGCAATCAGGGAAATTACTACAAGCGAAGAACTTACCGAATCGACCCAACTTGATAACCATCGGACTTCCACAAACCTCACAGTCAAATCCAGCAGCCTCATCCTTGATTTGGATTTTCTCCATTTCCTCTTCAGCTTTGGCTACTTCTTTTTTAAAGGGTTGGTAGAAGGAATCAATGACCTTTTGCCACTGCTCTTTTCCGAGTTCGACATCATCGAGTTTCCCTTCCATCTCTGCGGTAAAGGTTACATTGACGATATCTGGGAAGAATTCAACGATCAGTTTATTGACGATTTCTCCTAATTCGGTTGGCTCGAAGCGTTTGGCTACAAGCTTCACATAATAGCGTTTTTGAATGGTCTCAATGGTCGGTGCATAGGTTGAAGGACGACCAACACCATTTTCTTCTAAAGTCTTAATCAAGGTCGCTTCAGAGTAACGAGCTGGTGGTTGGGTAAAGTGCTGCTCAGGTTTGCTGTTGACCTGAGTGACGGTATCCCCTTCTTCCATGTCCGGTAGCATCTTATTTTTGTCCGAATCATTGTAGATCGCCAAATAGCCGTCAAACTTCACCTGACTACCATTTGCTGTATATTGAACCCCATTTTGCCCCAAACGAACATTCATAGTATCAAAAACAGCTGCTGTCATTTGACTAGCCACAAAACGATTCCAGATCAAGGTATAAAGCTTAAGCTGGTCCTTGTCCAAATACTTGGCAATTTTCTCAGGCGTATTGTAGACGCTTGAAGGACGAATAGCTTCGTGAGCATCTTGAGCACCAGAAGCATTCTTAACCCGACTACCATGCTTAGAATACTTGTCTCCAAATCGATCAATGATAAAGCTAGCTGCTTCATTTTGAGCGACTGGACTAATCCGAGTCGAATCCGTACGCATATAAGTGATCAAACCTTGAACACCAGATCCAATATTGATTCCTTCGTACAATTGCTGGGCCACCATCATGGTCTTACGTGTACGGAAGTTAATCTTATTGGCTGCGTCCATCTGCATGGAAGAAGTTGTGTAAGGAAGCGGCGCATTGCGTTTGCGCTCTTTCTTCTCTACCTTTTCAACGATATACTCTTTCCCATCGAGATGTGAAAGAACGGCTTTCACATCCTCCTGGTTTTGAAGCTTCATCTTCTTGCCATTCATTCCATAGAAATTGGCTTGGAATTGCTTGGTCCCCTTTTTAAAGGTTCCATCAATTGTCCAATATTCTTCTGGTTGGAAGGCATTGATTTCTTCTTCCCGGTCAATAATCAATTTAAGAGCAACGGATTGCACCCGACCAGCCGAAAGTCCCTTCTTCACCTTTTTCCATAGAATTGGTGAGATGGAGTACCCAACAATCCGGTCCAAGACACGGCGCGCTTGTTGAGCATCTACCAGATCCATATCAATCTTACGGGGTTCTTGAAAGGCATTTTTTACCGCATCCTTGGTAATTTCGTTGAAAACAACGCGGTTCTTATCTTCCTTATCCAACTGAAGAATATGCGCCAAATGCCAAGAAATAGCTTCTCCTTCACGGTCCGGGTCACTTGCGAGAAAGACTTGTTTGGCTTTTTTAGCCTCTTTTTTCAAATCATTAATCAAAGGACCTTTTCCGCGAATATTGATGTACTCTGGTTCGTAATTGTTCTCAAAATCAATAGACATGGTAGATTTTTTCAAGTCACGAATATGACCCACGCTGGCCATGACCTTATAATTTCTACCAAGATACTTTTCAATCGTCTTCGCTTTCGCAGGAGACTCCACGATGACTAAATTCTTTTTAGTTGTTGTGGTTTTCTTTTTTGTTTTAGTAGCCACTTTTTTACCTCTATTTTGTAATAAACCTCATAGAGTGTAAACTATTTTTTTCGGGATGTCAACCGTGAAGTTCTCCTATAGGAAAACTCATTTTAAAATTCAAACTCATCTAGGACATCTTTTCCACTGGTGACCAGCTTTGCACCTTCTTGAATGAGGTGGTGACAGCCATCTGAACGTCCATCCAAGATCGAACCAGGAATAGCAAAGACATCTCGCCCTTCTTCCATAGCACGCTCGCAGGTGATCAGACTTCCAGACCGCATCCGCGCTTCCGCCACGATCACCGCTCTAGAAAGGCCAGCAATAATCCGATTGCGCTCTGGGAAATGGTGCTTCTGAGGACCTTGACCTGGACCGTATTCTGTTAAAACTAAATGGCTCCCACTCATGTACTTCTGCAATTGTTTATTGGATCTAGGATAGAAGACATCTAAGCCAGTACCAATCACTCCAATTGTCTTTCCTCCATTTCGAATTGCAGCATAATGGGCTGCAGCATCAATTCCCTTGGCTAATCCGCTCACCACAATTAATTCATTATTTAACTCGTTAATGATTTTCTCAACGGATTGAATCCCTGTACGGCTACAGGATCGACTCCCTACAACCGCAATCTTTGGCTGTTTAAGAAGATCAATATTGCCTAAGTAAAACAACAAAACAGGTGGGTTATGCATCCAGAGAAGCTCTTCAGGATATTCCGGATCCATAATGGAAATCGAATCAAACTCCTTAAACTCTTCTCTCAAGACCTTGTCATCAATCCGGATATACCGTTCCATAAATAGTGTTTGATTGCGACAACCTGCAATTTTTGCCATTAATTCTAAAGAGGGCCACTCCCCATTCATTTCCCAGTAATTGACAATGTTAAAAACCTGTAAATTTGACAGGCCAGCAACCTTTAATTTATAAAGTTCATATTTGTTCATTTGTAAACCTCATTTTCTACTATCTATTTATAATATTCGTAAAAGAAAACAAAAAAAGCTCTAAAAATAGAACTTTTTAATGATTTTCTAAGATGTTAAAATGACAAACTGCCCCCAAAAGATTACTTGAGTTGTGGTAACGAGCTGCTTGAATCTCCACTAAAGAAAATCGTTGCTCCCCACTTTCCTCCATCAGGCTTTTATACTGATGGTTAATCTCTTCTAAAAGAAGGGGTTGACTACTAATTCCCCCACCAATCGTCACTTTTTCAAGCCGAACCAAAGACTGAAGATTATAGATTAGGATCGCAATTTCCCGACAATAAGAAGCAAATAAGTCTTGCAATTCCTCATGATGACCAGCTTCAAGGACTTCAAAAACTTGAACTCCATCTTCTTCAGGCAATTCTAAGAGCCGACTAGCATTAGCCACAAAATTGACTGCAGAGCCTAAATTTTGAACCAAACTGGAAATCCCATGTCTCAAAATCTCGGTCTGATATTGCTTTTGTTCAGGAGTCACTTGCTTCTCCCCTAAGCTTGGCCAACGAAGATAATCCTTGAGATTCCAGGTGGAAATTAAGGAACCGTTGGAAGTCAAGGCTAAGCCTACCCCAGTTCCTAAAACAAAGGTTGCGCCACAATCACAATCCTGGAGGTTTCCAATTCGTGCTTCTGCCAAGCCTGCAGCATCCCCATCGTTGAGGACGGTCACAGGGACTTGAAAAGTCTTATTTAAACGAGAAGCTAAAGGAATATTCCTTAAATAAGGAATGAGGCCACCTTTGAAGACAAATCCCAGTCGACTATTGATTTCACCCGGACAAGAGATGGCGATCCCAGTGATTCGATTCTGGAACAAGCAAATCACGCGCTCAAGAGCTTCCCAGAATTCCTCAATAGTAGCTGGTGTCGGAACTTTAGAGGAATCACTCACCTGATAGGCTTCATCCACTAAGGCATATTTAATAAAGGTCCCGCCAATGTCAAAGGCTAATAGCATTTCCTTCCCTCCTAATCAACATCCGTCATGGACTTAATGGGTTCGAAGCTTCGGCGATGGATAGGAGTGACCCCATGTCTTTCCAAGCCCTCAAGATGATTGCTTGTCCCATACCCCGCATTCTGAGCAAAATCATAACCTGGATACTCTTGGTCATAGGCTGCCATCATCTGATCTCGTGTCACCTTCGCCACAATAGAAGCCGCAGCGATAGACAGAGAATTAGCATCTCCTTTGATGATGGATGTCTGAGAAATAGGGAGAGCCAATTTCATAGCATCAATCAAGAGGTGTTGAGGTTGAGGATCCAATTCTTGAATAGCCTCTAGCATGGCTAATTTGGTTGCTTCATAAATATTAACCTGATCAATGACCTGATTATCTTTTATCCCAATCCCGACAGAGAGAGCCTGGCCTAAAACCGCTTGATAAATAGCATAGTGCTTCGATTTTGGAATTTTCTTACTATCGTTTAAACCTGGAATCTTACAATTTTCCGGCAGAATAACGGCTGCTGCGACGACAGGGCCAGCCAAAGGGCCTCTCCCTACTTCATCCACACCTGCAATAAGATGAATCCCTCGAGCATAGAGTTCTTTCTCATAGGCTAGCATTTTTTCTAAACGCAAGTCTTCGTCCACTTGTTTTTGGAGTTCGCGTTTTCGTTTGCTGATAGCCGCTTGAACGCCCGCTCGACCATCAAGGATCAACTCTTCAAATAAGGGATGATCTAGCTCATCAATCGTTGCTAAACACTCTTTGATTTCTTTAATCGTTGGCATCCACTTCACCTACACGATCAAGGGTATAGCGACCCAAACGACCATCACGTACATCCTTGACAAACAAACTGTAAAAGCGATCGTAATCATCTCGGAAGCCTAAGCGTTGAGTCATTTCCATGATGATTTCTGGCGCTTCCTGCTCCAAATCCATTTGTTTATAGCGTTCTTGTAACTCTTTTGGGTAATGGGATTTAAAATACTCAAGACCAAAAATAGTCACCTCATCCATTGGCAATAACTGGTCCTTAATGGCACCCGTTAAAGCTAATTTTAGAGCTACATCTTCATCTTCAAATTTTGGCCAAAGAATCCCTGGGGTATCCAAGATTTCGAGGTCCTTATTGGTTTTCAACCACTGTTGCCCCTTGGTCACTCCTGGTTTATTTCCAACAACAGCAATCTTTTTCCCTGCTAGGCGGTTCATCAGCGTTGATTTACCAGCGTTGGGAATCCCAATAATCATGGTCCGAAGGGTTTCGATTTGAATCCCCCGTTCTTTCTGGCGGGCAATTTTATCGGCCATCAAAGACTTAGCAGCATCTGTGACTTTCTTAACCGTAGATTGCTCTTTGGAGTTAATAGCCAAAGTTTTGATTCCTTTTGACTCAAAATACTCCTGCCATTCTTTTGTAGCGACAGGATCGGCCAAGTCTACCTTGTTCAAAATCATCAACTTAGGCTTATCACCAACAATTTTTGTTAACATGGGATTTTGACTTGATAGAGGCAAACGAGCGTCCACCAAAATTGTCACAAAATCCACAAATTTAATATTTTCTTGTACTTGTCTTCTAGCTTTGGACATATGTCCAGGAAACCATTGAATAGTTGCCATGTTCTCCATTCCTTTCCAGTTCAGTCTTTTATATTATAACATGTTTTATTGAATTCTCAGCGTCAAATGAGAATACAAAAAATGAAGCTACCTAGGTAACTTCATTTTTTTCTATTCCGTCCAATTAATCAACGATTTCAATTGATCGTCCATTGTATAGGTAAAAGTATCTATATTTCTAGTAAAGGAGTTCTTCAAATCATTCTGGTCAGAAAAGTTTTGAAAATTATACTTCTTAGAATCTTTTTCAAAAGTCTGAATAGTTTTTCCAGGATTTTCATGAGCATTGTCTTTCCCATGATTTTCAACCTGTTCAATAACTGTAATTTTCGAAATTACAATATAACTTGTTTTTGTTTTACCATAGGAGGTATTGGTAATAGAGTATACATAGATTAGCTGTGGGATTTTGGAATCAAATGTACCTCCCCAGTCAACTCCATCTTTTATTGCCGCAAAAGCCATCCCTTCAAATTTTGGAAGGACTTTGTAATTGCGATCAGCCACATAAGCCTTTGCTGCATCCTCTACATTTTTAGAGATGGCTTCTTGTGTATCCTCATCCACTTTTGACAAGGAAGTCACATAAGCCCCTTCCTCAAAATCAGCCAAAGTGACCTTGTATTTCATACTGTCTTTTCCTTTCTCAACAGTTTGACCGTTTTCTTTCAACGCATTTTTACCACTTTCATTGAGACGAATTTCAATTTCATCTCCAACTGCAATGGGATCATTACTTGAAACTTCTTTTCCATTCAGATAATAATCAAATGGAAAACCATATTTAGCGGTTGCCTTTGCAACAATTTCTACATCTTTTCCTTCAAATTGAGAAGGTTTTGATAAAGTTCCATTTGGAGAAATGCCCTTGATTTTTGGATAAAAACCCTTAAAGGGGTCAACACCTACAAGCGGGATTAGATCTGCCTCCTGAGTTACAGATGTACCAGTAAAGTGAAGGCCAGGTATCATGTTTTCAAGATCACTTTTATCGTAAAGTAATTTAACCGTAATTTTATCGTGGTTGTTTAGGTTCTTTCGCTCTTTTACATCTATCAGCTCATCCCCTTTATAAACGCTAAATTCTACTTTTGAAACTAACTGATCAATATTGTAATTTGAACTCTCCGTTTTGGAGTGATCCGCTTTAAGTTTCTTCTTGATATCCCGGTCTAAATTTTCCTTATTTAAACTAACTGACTTCTCAACAATAAATCCTTCACCATCATTCCCTTTGATTTCCAGCTTTACATAATCCTCTAAATTAATGGTGTCACTGCTTCCACGGTTCAATAGGAAATAACTTGCAACAGCAATGACAGCAAGAAGGACAAAAATCCCTGCTAAAATTCCTCTAATGTTTCTTTTTGGTTTTTTAGGTTCTGGGGCTTGAGTTGGACTTGGCCCTAATTGAACTGTCTTTGGTTGAAAAGCAACAGCTTTTGGTTCAGCTTTGGCAGCTACTTGAACTTTAGCACCACATTTAGAACAAAAGGCATCACCAGCATTGATGGGTGCCTGGCAATTGGTACAGTTTTTCATAAATCATCTCCTTATTATTTATCGAGCGTCCTTACGGACAGAAGTCAATACTAGGGAAGTTGCGACCATAAATAGAGCTGAAAAAGCAATCAAGACTCCCCAATTTCCAAGAATCGCAAGTAGATCATAAGCATAGGTTCCTACCCCATCTTTTTGATAAACTTGCCAGTCAGTATGACCTTGAGACGGGACCAAATTGTTCATGTTTGCAATCCGAAAGAAGGCCGTTGTTCCCCATCTCGTAATCGTTGCATGTGAGATCCACACTAAAAATGGAATTTTTTCATCCAAAGATTGGAGAAAATTTGAAAACAGCAGTTGAACCATCAATACTAGCGGCATGGCTGTCATCGCTTGGGACGATTTTTTGACAAATGCCGAAATCAATAAGGCCAACATATCGGAAGTAAAAATCACCAAGAACAAAGTAACCCCAAAAAGAACTATCTGACTTCCATTTCCTTGAGCATGTGGATAAAGTATAACAATGGTTCCTATCATTAAGACAGCTTCGGCTAAACAAAGAACCAACTCTGTTAATACACGTGCCGCTACATAAGAAGGTAAGGACAAGCCTTTAATTTGGTACTCAAACTTGATGACTTTTCTCTCATTACAAATACTGGTCACTGAGTTAAAGAGACCAATCCAGAGAGCTGCAGAAATAAACATGATCGAAGAAGTTCTGGTAATGTGGTATTTATTAAAAACTTCATTAGCATTAAAAGCGATCGAAATGATGAAAGGAAGGAGAATCGCTTCTGATACAAAAAATAGGGATTTTTTGTTGATGAGGAGTCGAAGGAATTTACTAAAATAAATCGAGACTTGCTTCTTATCCAGCATGGACACCTCTCCTTTCATTTTCAAACCATAGCACATATCGGTCAACAAGAGCTGCATTTTCAGCTCCTGAAATTTTATGGACGATGTCTTCTAAGCTATTAGCCGCAAAGACTTTTAGCGCATTGTCAACAGATCCAAAGTAACAAAGTCTTCCGCATCCTTCCGAACTCTTTCCAACCACCATGACCTTGTCAAAGAGATGACGAATACGATCGGGTGTATGAGTGATAACACATAAGATTTTTCCTTCATCCGTAATCTCTCTCAGTGTGGTCATGACCTCCATGACCATGCTCCCATCAACACCGGAATCCGGCTCATCCATAAAGAGAATCTCAGGGCGCGTGATGTATTCCATTGCTATTGTAAGTTTTTTCTTCTGGCCACCTGAAAGAGAAGAACACTTAGATCCTTTTACCGATTCTAAATCCAACTTTTTCAGAACTGATAGGACTTCTTCTTTTCGAAGTTCAGGATTTTCTGCTAATTCAGATGGGCCATAGAGTTTGGCTGCATCTTCTAAATTCTTATAGACCGTATCTTCCATTCGGTAATGCTCATCCGGAGATTGAGGAGCGAGGGTGATCACCCCTTGTTTCTTCCCATCACTTAATAAATCCACTCCATTAAAATAAGCAGTGGTATTTGAATAAACAAGTCCTGTCACTGCTTCCATAAAGGTTGATTTCCCAGCACCAGAACCACCCAGAATAAGTATCATCTCCTTAGGTTTAAATTCTACCTGAATGTCCTTAAGAATGGTTTTACGGTTTAAGAGCTTTCCGACTGTTACATCTTGAATAGCAATCGTCAGTGATGAATGAGAAAAGTCCTGGCACTCTCTAGTTGAAACAGATGGATCTGCAGCTGCTGACTGAAGATCTTGGTAAATGATCTGATCTCCTAGTCTGACAACCAACTGATTTGATAAAACTACACAATCAATCCTAGCAAGCGAGGACAAATCCACCGGAAATGCATCTTTTTCAATGGTCTTCCATTCTAGGGATTGCATTTCTACAATGATGAATTTTGAGCGAAAAACATGGCCGTCAGCATCACAAAGGTTGATAATGGAACGATGATTTAATAGAGCACGTTGATTTTTCTGATAGATCACACCATCCACCTCAATCATCCCAGACAAACAATCAAGAAACCATTGATCATCAAGAAAACGGAAGACAGCAATAGAAGGGGACTGATAATCATCAGCCAGATGCAAATCTGCCTGACTCCCTTGAGATATACCATCAACGCTTAAGCCATTAAAAAGTGGAATAGCAGAGAAATCCCTATTAAGGTAGGTAAAGATGGTTGGATTCTGCATAAATATAGCCCTTTCAAGAAAAATAAATTGCTAGACAATCAAAACCACCCTATGAAGGGTGGTTAGACTCTATGGTATTTACTCCACGAGTGATTTACTAACTAGTGGTTTAGCTTAGCGAATTTGCTCAAAGTGCAAGTGAACAGCGATGTGGTCTCCATAGCCACTTCGTTCCAAATCGCGTTGCAAACGATAAGAAATATAGTGTTCAGCAATGGTAATATAACCAGCACCAAGTAAACGGTGCTCAACCATTGATTGGATCATGCTGATTGTGGCACGTTCCACTTTCGCTTCTTCCAAATCCATCACAACTTTTTTAGTCACTTGCGCCAAGTTTTGGCGAAGATCATCGGTCAAGACATAGACTGTTTGTGCTGCCTTCAAAACAGCTTGATAGATTTTATCTGGATCAAATTCTACAACTTCACCACTACGTTTAATGACTTCCATCTTATTCTCCTTGATCATCAATATACTTCTATTATCTAAATAAATAGGGGATTTGTCAAGAATCTAAAACGTCAATAATCCGGACGAAGAACTCCCGTAATGATTTCTTTGGTCGCGTGGTAATCCCCATCCACTACAACCTTGATAATGCGCTTCGCTTCCTCAGCAGGAGCTGGCACTAATGGCAAACGAGTTGGCCCTGCTTCAAAGCCCATATAGTTCAAGACTGCTTTAACTGGAGCTGGACTTGGATAAGAGAAGAGAGCATTGACTTTCGGGATAAATTGGCGCTGAATGGCCGCCGCTTTTTTAATATCATTATTTTCAATGGCTAGGAACATTTCGTGCATTTCATCCCCATTGGTATGAGATGCTACTGAAATCACCCCATCTGCCCCAAGGTTCATGGCATGGAAAGCATCTCCATCCTCTCCCGTATAAATGAGGAACTCCTCTGGCTTGTGCTCAATTAAATAAGCCATATTGGCAAGGGTTGTACACTCTTTTACCCCGATGATATTTGGATGTTCTGCCAAACGAAGCATGGTTTCTGGTGTCATTTCGACAACCACGCGCCCAGGAATGTTATAGATTATGATTGGCAAGTTAGAAGCGTCTGCAATAGCCTTAAAATGCTGGTACATACCTTCTTGAGAAGGTTTGTTGTAATAAGGGACAATCGCTAATCCGGCAGCAAAACCACCAAATTGGTCGACTTCTTTTACAAACTCAATCGAGTCGCGAGTTTCATTGGTCCCGACACCAGCAATCAAAGGAACCCGTCCGTTGACTACCTTTTGCACCGCTGCAAAAAGTTCTAATTCTTCATCGTGTGTTAGAGTTGGACTTTCAGCTGTGGTACCAGCTAAAAGAATCCCATCTGTGTGATGAGCCAAAAGATGTTCAATAAGCGGAGGAATAGCCTCAAAATTAATCGAACCATCTTCATGGAAGGGAGTGATAAAGGCAGTGATCATTCTACAATTTTTTAAATCTTGATAAGACATACATACTCCTTCTTGAGACAACCATAGGGAAGAGGGACAGCACCAAAAGTTGATAGCTGTCCCCTATTACAATTTATTTAGTTAATGAATCATTTCAACTCAAACTTCAACTCAGCTGTTGGGCGCACGAGTCCACGTTCATGAAGGGTTTCTGCAATTTGAACTGAGTTCCAAGCAGCTCCTTTAAGAAGGTTATCAGAAACCACCCACATATGAATCCCTTTTTCAGCATCCAAGTCTTTACGGATACGACCAACAAAGGTATCGCGAGAACCAACCGCATTGATAGCTTGTGGGTATACTTGATGAGCCACATCATCTTCCAACACTGCTCCTGGGAAGGCAGCAATAGCAGCTTTTACTTCTTCGATTGGTGCTACTTCTTTGGTCTCAATGTAAACTGACTCTGAGTGAGCTGACAAGACTGGAATACGTACACATGTTGCTGATACGGCAATGCTATCGTCTTCCATGATTTTCTTAGTTTCGTTCGTCATCTTCATTTCTTCATATGTGTAGTCATTATCAGTGAAGACGTCAATTTGAGGAAGGGCGTTAAAGGCGATTGGATAATGTTTCTTATCGCCACCTGAAGGTAAGATTTCCGCGTGCAAATCACGTGGATCCACTCCATCATTCAATACTTCACGCAATTCACGTTGGGTTTCAAGAATGGCTCCCATACCAGCACCAGAGACAGCTTGGTAAGTAGACACGATGATACGGTCCAAGCCCCATTTCTGACGAACAGGCTCAAGAGCTACCATCATTTGAATGGTTGAACAGTTAGGACAGGCGATGATTCCGTTATGGGCATCAAGCGCATGTGCATTTACTTCAGGAACAACCAATGGTACATCTGGATTTTGACGGAAGTAAGAAGTGTTATCTACTACGACCGCACCAGCTTTAACAGCATATGGTGCATATTTAGCTGAAGTTGATCCTCCAGCTGAGAAGAGAGCGATATCTACTCCTGCAAAAGCCTCTTCAGTTGTTTCTTCAATGGTCACGTCTTGCCCTTTGAATTGCAAGACCTTCCCTGCTGAACGCGCAGATGCAAGGTAGCGAATCTTATCAATTGGAAGACTTGATTCTTCCAGCATTTTGATCATTTGTGCACCAACGGCACCTGTAGCACCGACAACAGCAACTGTATATCCCATAATAAAACCTCTTTCGGAATTTTCTAAAAATTTGTGAATTTTATCTATTATACTATTTTTCCCTACAAATGAAAAGTGTATTTTACACTTATAAAAACAAAATAATCCCGATCTAAGACCGGGATAGTTTCTAGATATCGAATAGCTTTTATTGAAAATTAATGGATTTCATAATCCAAATCATTCAAATTCTTCTTGCCTTGAGTATCTTCCAATAAAAATGGCACCTGTTGCATCCCTTTGATACCCGCCACTAGTGAAGTTGGGAAGGTTACTATTGCTTGGTTGATTTGGCTAATATTACTATTAACAATACGTTTAGAAGCTGCCAAATCTTCATTTTCGTCTGCAATTTCTTTTTGCAAGGCCAAGAATTGGTTAGAAGATAAGAGATCTGGATAATTCTCACCTACTGCTCGGATTTGTGCCAAGACATCATTTTGATTGGCAATAACTTGGTTGGATTCTTGGATAGAGGCACCTTGACGAAGGGCTACTAATTCGGTAAAGACTTTCTCTTCATGTTTGGCGTAGGCCTTAGCTGCCTTCAACATTTCAGAAATGGTATCGTAGCGTTTGACAAGAATTATATCAACCGTTCTCTTTGCTTCTTCAATCATGACCTGATAACGATTCAAGCGATTGCTTTCACCGATAAACCACATAACAATGACAAGAGCAAAAACGACGATGGCAATAAATAATCCTAACATAGTTATTCTCCTTTAAATATATTGGTTAATTCATCAATGAGATCAATCTCCCTACAGAGTTTTTGATACTCTGCAGCAATCGAAAGACTTTCGATTGCATCTTTTCTATTCGGTGTTGGGAAAAGGTAGCGGTTAGTATATAAGGAAATATAGAGTGTATCTTGTACTAAATACACACACATAGCATTTTGAGAAATTTGCTGATCAAACCATTCTAGGATCTTGGGTTTTAAGAATTTTCGAGCAGCCAGTTCATCTGTACAATAGATATTGTAATTTTCATTGTTTCGGATATCTTCTGTTTCAATTTGAACTTCATTAGGTCCAGCACCCGGATAGGCACCTTTTAGTTCTCTTTTTAAAAACAAAGATTTCTTGGTTGGAACAACTCTCAAGTGCCCTGGAAATGAGATAGGAGCTTTTAAAGAAAAAATCTGACCAGCAAAATCTTCAACTTCTTCTCTGACCGTATGAGTTTCCCCACTTGAGTCTCTCTTTGTTCGCGTCTCAATATGATAAGCATAGAGATTGGCTACTACGAGATTCTTTTCATCATGGAAAGACAATTGATGAAAGAGATCAAACTTAGTCGATCTCGGACTAATGACCTGCAGGACATTCATTGGGTAGTCAGCTGTCAGAGTTAGCTCCGCTTGAGGAAAAACTTCTTTCAGGATGGGACAAAGAAAATCTGTAATATAAATCTCTTCATTGGATCGAACCTGATCTCCGAATAAGGCTTTTCGTTTTTTGTATGCCGGTAAATAATAAAACACCACTACAAGAAGAATGATAACAATCGCTGCTCGCCATCTAACAAGTTGGAAGGAGAGAAAAGCTAGAATACCACCAAGAATAGTGGCGTTTCTCCAATGAAGATTATTCTTCATTTGTTACTTCATAATGAGCAACTTAGCCTGATATTGTTCTAATTTTTCCAGTTCACTGATACGTTGAAACGTTTCTTGTGACCACTTGTTGTTTGGACTGTTTTGATCATACACTATAACCATCTCCTTTCAAACACAAATGAATCCATTTATTTACATCATTATATCACCGGTAGTCATAAGAGGCAAACAAATTTATGTATTTGCTTACTATGAATTTTTACAAAAAAAATCCCTTACCACATGGTAAGGGATTCGAGGCATCTTTCGATGAGAACAGCAGGTTCACACAACTGTTCAAGGTCCGCTCCTGCGTTACAATTAAATGTAGACCTCCTCAGCGCAAAAGGCTCCTAAGAGCCAATCGACTCATCGCATAAACTTAGTGTACCATGAACGGCCCAAAAAAGTCAAGAGGCTCGTTCTAGACTTCCTTTTAAATAACTTAAAAGAAATTGAGCAAAGCTAAGCTCCTTCTAATTTTTACATTAGGGGCTTCACAGGCCCTTCGATCGTCTTTTGCATCCAGACAATATCATGCCATTGATCAAATTTATAGCCAATTTTAGGAAAATGAGCAACTTTCACATAGCCACGTTTCTCATGGAGGGCGATACTAGCTGGATTTGGCAGGGCAATGCAAGCTAAGAAACGTAAATAACCACGCGCCTCCAACTCCGACTCTAATGCCTCATACAATCGAGAACCCAGACCTTGCCCACGACGATCTTGATCCACATAGACGGATACTTCCACCGCCCAATCATATGCTGATCGATCATAATAGCTTGAGGCATAGGCATAAGCAAGGACTTGACCGTCTACTTCTGCTACTAAATAGGGAAAACGTTGAAGGATCTTTTCGATACGCCCTTCAAATTCCTCAATGGTCGGAACCTGGTATTCAAAAGTGATGGCTGTTTTCTCAACATAGGGAGCATAAATCCTGACAAGTTCAGGAGCATCTTCAAGGGTGACTGGTCGTATCTTCAGCATGGTCTTCTCGCTTTCTATTTCTCTATTATACCCCAAAAGCACAAAAATAGAGGTTGTCCGCCAACCTCTATATATTTTATTAGAACAATCCTAAAGCAGTCCCATCTTCTGCTACATCCATGTTCAAAGCAGCAGGACGTTTTGGTAATCCAGGCATAGTCATCACTTCACCTGTCAAAGCAACAATGAAGCCTGCACCAGTCTTAGGTACCAATTCGCGAATGGTAATGTCAAAACCAGACGGCGCCCCGAGGAGACTTGGATCATCTGAGAAACTATATTGGGTCTTAGCCATACAAACTGGCAACTTGTCCCAGCCATTTTTCACGATTTGAGCAATCTGAGTTTTGGCTTTCTTCTCAAAGACAACATTGTCGGCCCGGTAAATTTCTTGGGCAATCTTAGTGATCTTTTCTTCAACAGAAAGGTCATTATCATAAAGACGAGTGTAGTTGGCTGGACTTGTTTCAAGTGTCTCCACTACTGTTTCTGCTAGGGCCAATCCTCCATCAGCACCATCAGCCCAAACGCTCGCCAATTCAACAGGAACTTGAATAGAAGCACAGAGTTCTTTCAGAGCTGCAATTTCAGCTTCTGTATCTGTGACAAATTCATTAATAGCCACTACTACAGGAACTCCAAATTTACGCATATTTTCTACGTGGCGCTCCAAGTTCGCAAAACCTGAACGAACAGCTTCTACATTTTCTTCAGAAAGAGCATCTTTGGCAACTCCACCATTCATCTTCAAAGCACGAATCGTTGCGACAATCACCACTGCAGATGGGCTAACAGGAAGATTTGGTGTTTTGATATCCAAGAATTTTTCAGCTCCCAAATCCGCGCCAAAACCTGCTTCTGTCACTACGTAATCGGCTAAACGAAGAGCGGTTGAGGTAGCTAAAACAGAATTACATCCATGGGCAATATTAGCAAAAGGTCCACCATGAACAAAGGCTGGCGTTCCATAGATGGTTTGGACCAAGTTTGGCTTGATCGCATCTTTCAGAATCAAGGCAAGCGCCCCTTCTACTTCTAAATCGCGGACATAAACTGGACTACGATCATAACGGTAACCAATCACAATATTGGCCAAACGACGTTTCAAGTCTTCAATATCTGTCGCCAAGCAAAGGATGGCCATAATCTCAGAAGCAACGGTGATATCAAACCCGTCTTCACGAGGAATCCCATTGAGCGGTCCACCAAGACCGACCGATACGTGACGCAAAGCACGGTCATTCAAGTCCACTACCCGTTTCCAGATAATCCGACGTTGGTCAATGCCTAGCTCATTTCCTTGATGCAAATGATTGTCGATCAAAGCTGAAAGTGCATTATTTGCTGTTGTAATGGCATGCATGTCACCCGTGAAATGAAGGTTGATGTCTTCCATTGGTAGAACTTGTGCATAACCTCCACCTGCTGCTCCCCCTTTAATCCCCATAACAGGACCTAAAGAAGGTTCGCGAATGGCAATCATGGTTTGTTTGCCAATTTTATTTAAAGCATCTGCTAAACCAATGGTGATGGTAGACTTTCCTTCCCCTGCTGGAGTCGGGTTAATGGCGGTTACCAAGATGAGCTTTCCTGGTTCTTCCTTCTGAACGGCTTGGATCTTGTCAAAGGTTAATTTTGCCTTGTACTTTCCATAGAGTTCTAGGTCATCGAAGTGAATACCCAATTTCTCTACCACATCTGTGATTGGTTTCAATTCAATACTTTGTGCAATCTCGATATCTGTCTTCATCTGAATCTCCTCACTATTTAATAATCCTATTATACAGAAATTTCACAAGGATATATATTTTAAATCTCAAACTTTTCTCATTCGTTCGGTTTTTGCTTAGTAACTCTGCTTTTTCAGCCTTTATTCCAATTTCTTATACCCCTCTATATGAAATAACTATGAGTCCCTTCGTCGTCTACTCTACCGCCTTTGTATCCCCTTGACCAACAATCGCAAGAGCCGTGTTCTTGGCTTTACTAAAATATAAAATTCTTGTAAAATAAGCCTATGAATATTTTGATTACTTCCGGTGGGACGAGTGAAAAGATTGATCAGGTTCGTTCGATTACCAACCATTCCACTGGTCAACTTGGAAAAATCATTTCCAAACGTTTTTTAGAGGCAGGTTTTTCTGTGACTCTGGTGACAACTCCAACTGCGGTTCAGCCTAAAGAACATCCTCATTTAAGAAAGATATTTATCAAAGATGTCGCTGAACTTCAAACAGTCCTTGAAAAAGAAACTCCAACTCACCAGGTGCTCATCCATGCTATGGCTGTCTCTGACTACAGCCCTGTCTATATGTCAGGTTTCCAGGCTGTCAAAGAAGCTAGCAATTTAGAGCATTTTCTTCATCAAACCAACCAGGAATCGAAAATTTCTTCAGAGGAAGATTACCAAGTTCTCTTTTTAAAGAAAAATCCTAAGTTGATTTCCTTAGTAAAAACATGGAATCCAGACATTCGCTTGATCGGCTTTAAACTGCTGGTTGGTGTAGCACAGGATCAACTCCTAGCCGTTGCTCGTGCAAGTCTCGAAAAAAATCAGGCAGAAATGATTGTTGCCAATGACTTAAGCGAAATTCAAGACGGAAAACATCGAGCTTACTTAGTTACGAAAGATGCTACTCAAATAGCCGAAACGAAATTGGATATTGCTCAAAAAATTTATCATCACATTAGGAACAAAGGATAAAACCTATGGCGAATATACTACTGGCTGTAACTGGGAGCATTTCTGCCTACAAGGCAGCAGACCTCACCAGTCAATTGACCAAGCTCGGTCACCAGGTAAAGATTCTTATGACTCCTGCAGCTACAGCTTTTATTACCCCTCTAACACTTCAGGTCCTCTCCAAACAAGCTGTCCTGGTAGAGGTCATGACAGAAGACGATCCAAAACAAATCCAACATATTGACTTGGGGAAAGAGGCTGATCTTTTTCTAGTCGCTCCTGCAAGTGCCAATACCATTGCAAAATTAGCCCACGGCTTTGCAGATAATATCGTAACAAGCACTGCTTTGGCCCTCCCGTCTGAGGTGAAGAAATTCCTAGCACCCGCTATGAATACCAAGATGTTGGACCACCCCGCTACACAAAACAATCTTGAAACTCTAAAAAGCTACGGCTACCAAATCATCCCACCGCGTGAAGCTTTACTAGCTTGTGGCGATCAGGGATCTGGCGCTTTAGCTTCCATCGAAACCATTCTAACTACTATACAGGAGTCCCTTAAATGAGAAAATCTTCTTCATCCATTGCACAAATTTCTATCTTCTTCGCTATCATGGTGACCATTCATTTTACATCAACCATGATCTTTCAATTCTTCCCCTTTCTAATTCCACCGACCTTCGTCCATATTCCAGTGGTCATTGCCTCTATTCTTTATGGACCTCGTATTGGTGGGACCTTGGGACTCTTGATGGGACTCTTTAGCCTCACCATCAACACCATCGTTCAGCTACCAAGTAGTTATTTATTCAGTCCTTTTGTTGAAAAAGGAAACCTTTACTCTCTGATTATCGTACTGGTTCCCCGTATCCTCATCGGGATCACCCCCTACTTTGTGTACAAGTTGATCCATAATAAATCCGGACTGGCAATCGCTGCAGCGGTTGGATCTTTCACCAACACTTTCTTTGTGCTTTCAGGTATTTTCATCTTCTTTTCAAAAAATTATCCAGGTGGTATCCAAGCTTTCCTCGGTGCTGTTTTAACCACCAACTCATTGATTGAGGTCCTTGCGACAGTCATTTTGACTCTAGCAATCATCCCACCTCTCTCAAAAGTTAAGAATTCATTATAAGTCATTTTCGTTTATCACACTTTTCAAATGAAGGTGTGATTTTTTTGTGGACACTCAGCATTTAAATTTGAAAACAATTGCTATTGAATCTAGTTTTTTCAGAAAAAAAATGCTATAATGTAAGCGATTAATTTATAGAAATAAGGAGTTGCACTATGACTTATCAAGAAAACTTCCAAAAATGGGCTGATTTTGCTGATCTACCAGACTACCTTCGTCGTGATTTGGAAAACATGGATGAAAAAACGAAGGAAGATGCCTTCTACACAAACCTTGAATTCGGTACTGCAGGTATGCGCGGACTGATTGGTGCGGGTACAAACCGTATTAACATCTATGTAGTCCGTCAAGCAACCGAAGGTTTGGCTCGTTTGATTGAATCTAAAGGTGGAAATGAAAAAGAACGTGGTGTAGCCATCGCCTACGATAGCCGTCACTTCTCTCCAGAATTTGCCTTTGAATCAGCAGCCGTTCTTGCAAAACACGGTATTAAATCCTATGTCTTTGAAAGTCTCCGTCCAACTCCAGAACTTTCATTTGCTGTTCGTCACCTCAACTGTTTTGCAGGGATCATGATTACAGCTAGCCACAACCCTGCTCCGTTTAACGGATACAAGGTTTACGGTGAAGATGGTGGCCAAATGCCTCCACACGACGCGGACGCATTGACAACTTATATCCGTGCCATTGACAATCCTTTCGCTGTAGAAGTTGCGGATGTAGAAGCTGAAAAAGCATCTGGTTTGATTGAAGTCATCGGTGAAGCTATTGATGCTGAATACCTCAAAGAAGTCAAAGATGTTAACATCAACCCTGCTTTAATTGAAGAATTCGGTAAAGACATGAAGATTGTCTACACTCCACTTCATGGTACTGGTGAAATGTTGGCTCGTCGTGCTCTTGCTCAAGCAGGATTTGACTCTGTTCAGGTCGTTGAGGCTCAAGCAACTCCAGACCCAGACTTCTCAACTGTAAAATCACCAAACCCAGAAAGCCAAGCAGCCTTTGCACTTGCTGAAGAACTTGGTCGCCAAGTAGGCGCTGATGTTCTTGTCGCAACTGACCCTGACGCTGACCGTGTTGGTGTTGAAGTTCTTCAAAAAGACGGTAGCTACCTTAACCTTTCAGGGAACCAAATCGGTGCTATCATGGCTAAGTACATCTTGGAAGCTCACAAAAATGCTGGCACTCTTCCAGAAAATGCAGCCCTTTGCAAATCTATCGTATCAACTGACTTGGTAACGAAGATTGCTGAAAGCTACGGCGCAACTATGTTCAACGTCTTGACTGGTTTCAAATTCATCGCTGAAAAGATTCAAGAATTCGAAGAAAAACACAATCACACTTACATGATGGGATTTGAAGAAAGCTTCGGTTACTTGATCAAACCATTCGTACGTGATAAAGATGCGATTCAAGCTGTCCTTGTCGTTGCTGAGCTTGCTGCTTACTACCGCTCTCGTGGTTTGACTCTTGCAGATGGTATTGAAGAAATCTACAAAGAGTACGGCTACTATGCTGAAAAGACAATCTCTGTTACTCTTTCTGGTGTTGACGGAGCTGAGCAAATCAAAGCAATCATGGCGAAATTCCGTGAAAACGGTCCAAAAGAATTTAACGCAACAGCAGTTTCAATCACTGAAGACTTCAAAGCACAAACATCTACTGCTGCTGATGGCACTGTAACAACCTTGACAACTCCTCCAAGTGATGTATTGAAATACACACTTGCGGATGGTTCTTGGATTGCCGTTCGCCCTTCTGGCACAGAACCAAAAATCAAATTCTACATTGCCGTTGTTGGTGAAAGCAACGAAGATTCTCAAGCTAAAATTGCTAACATCGAAGCTGAAATCAATGCCTTTGTAAAATAAGCAACCACAAAAGATGAGATCAACCAATCTCATCTTTTTTTCGTATCAAAATACAGCATTTTTTCGCCCTTTATGGCATACTAGATTTATAAGAAAGCGAGGTAATCTCATGGAACAATTTTTAGAAGATATTAAAGATCTTGAAGTAACCACTGTTGCGCGCGCGCAAGAAGCCATCGACCAAAAAGAAACAGCAACCTTCTTTATTGGACGCAAGACTTGCCCATATTGCCGGAAGTTCGCTGCTAAATTAGCAACTGTAGTAGCCGAAACTAAAGCCCATATCTACTTCATTAATAGTGAAGAACCAAGTCAACTGGATGCTTTGCAAGTCTTCCGCTCTACCTATGGCATTCCAACTGTTCCTGGATTTTTACATGTCGAAGCCGGTGAAGTTACCGTTCGCTGCGACTCATCCATGTCAGAAGAAGAAATTAAAACATTCGCTCATCTATAAAAAAATTGAGGCTGGGACAAAAGTCCTAGCCTCTCAATTGTTTTTGGATTGTCGAGCACAATACGCAGTGGTTGAGTGGGCTCTACTACGCTGATTTCATCTGCTTTTACAGCCCTCCTCAACTGTGCGGAGGTGGGACGACGAAATCGAATTCTAACGAATTACCGATTTCTGTCCCACTCTCAATTTTCATTTTCTGTAAAAGTCGTCCAAATCTTTTGCTGGGGTTTGGCAAAAGGATAGGCCGAAAATTCTTCTGGTTGCAACCAAACAGTCGATTCACTGGTTGCTTGTTCTCCTTCTTTTACTAGGCCGTAACGAAGTTGAACCTGCCACTTGCGATGCGAAAAGACATGCTGGACCATGGGATAAGTTCTCTCTTGCCAATCAATGACCAAGTCATAGTCCTGTTCAAAGGAGAGAATCTCTAAATTGTCCTCTGCTTGTTCTTTCTCATCCAGTAGAGACAATTGGCCCAGGTTCTCAGTTAGACTATCCACTTCAATCAAGGGAAAATGCCAGAAGCCTGACAAGAGTCCTTCCCGCTCATTTTTTTCCAGCAGGTAGCGCCCTTGACTATCCTTGATAATAAAGGCTGTAAGATAGACTGGTACTGGTTTCTTCTTAGGAGCCTTGATGGGATAGCGATCCATGGTCCCATGTTGGTAGGCCGCACTAAACTCCTTGACAGGACTCTCTTCCGGCCGTGGGTTGACAGGGGACTCGATATCTGAGCCCAAATCCATCAAAGCCTGATTGAAATCACCCGGACGCTCTGGATCGATCAAGACTTCCATCATGGCTTGAAAAAACTTACGATTAGTCGGAACTCCGATATCGTAGTCAACCTCAAACAAACGAGCTAAAACCCGCATGACATTGCCATCCACTGCTGGCTCTGGCAAGCCAAAAGCAATACTGGCAATGGCACCAGCTGTATAAGGTCCAATTCCCTTGAGTTTAGAGATAGCCTCATAGCTTGATGGGAAAACACCCCCATGGTCCTCCATGATTTGCTGGGCAGCTTTCTGCATGTTGCGGACCCTCGAGTAATAGCCTAATCCCTCCCAAGCTTTTAATAGTTTTTCTTCAGGGGCTTGAGCCAGATCAGCAATCGTCGGAAACCAATCTAAAAAACGTTCATAATAAGGAATAACCGTATCGACACGTGTCTGCTGGAGCATAATCTCTGAGATCCATATTTTATAAGGATCCTGTGTCCGTCTCCAGGGGAGATCGCGTTTATTGGCATCATACCAGGCTAATAATTTTTCTCGGAAAGAGGCAATTTTTTCCTCCTCCCACATGATAATCCCGTAATCTTTTAAATCCATCATATTCCTAGTATACCATAGAATGACTTCTACTTTAGAGATTCTGACTCTACCATAAAAAGGCCTAGGAAATCCCTAAGCCTTTCAATCATTCTTATTGTTCCACAGCTTGAGCTGCTGTGATCAAGGTCAATTTGTAAACGTCATCTGCATTACATCCGCGAGAAAGGTCGTTAACTGGTTTGTTCAACCCTTGCAAAACTGGTCCTACTGCAGCAAAGCCACCAAGACGTTCTGCCATCTTGTACCCAATGTTACCCGCCTCAATACCTGGGAAGATAAAGACATTAGCTTGTCCTGCCACCTTGCTTCCTGGAGCCTTCAAAGCTGCTGTTTCTGGTACAAAGGCAGCATCAAATTGCAATTCCCCGTCAATTTCAAGGTCTGGACGAAGTTCATGAGCGATTTTTGTTGCTTCAACAACCTTATCAACACTTTCACCGAAACCAGAACCTTTGGTTGAATAGCTCAACATGGCAATTTTTGGATCGATGCCAAACATCTTGGCTGTGATAGCAGAGTTGATGGCAATTTCAGCCAGGCCTTCAGCATCTGGATTGATATTGATGGCACAGTCTCCAAACAAGTAGCGTTCAGATCCACGAACCATGAGGAAGGCACCTGAAGTGCGTTTGACATTCGGACGAGTTTTGATAATTTGAAGGGCTGGACGAACAGTTGCAGCTGTTGAGTGAATCGCACCTGAAACCATACCATCAACGATTCCCAGATGTACCAGCATAACACCAAAGTAGTTGACATCGTCTTGCAAAATTTGATGCGCTTCTTCTTCTGTCATTTTACCCTTCCGACGTTCTACCAAGGAAGCTACCATCTCATCAAAGCCTGCGTAAGAATGCGGGTCGATAACTTCGTATCCTTCCAAAACTCCTTCAATTTCAAGGTAAATACGAATCTTATCTGGATTACCAAGCAAGACAGGTGTAACGTCTGTTTCTTTTACAATCCGTTTTGCTGCTTGCAGAATACGGGGTTCTTCCCCTTCTGGTAACACAATACGAGCATTCTTACCAACGAGGTTGGCTTTGAGGCTTTCAAAAACTTCCATGAGTTTCTCCTTTGAAAAAAATTAAATATTTGATAACTGTTTTAAGACTTGGCTAAAATCATCTGGCAGAGAGCTTTCAATTCGGAGCTCCTCTTCCAAAAAAGGATGATAAAAAGCCAAGGAATGGCAATGCAAGGCTTGTCGAAGAATTCCATCTTCTAACGAACCTCCATAGAGATCATCTCCCAAAAGGGGGAAACCAATATGAGAAAAATGTACGCGAATCTGATGGGTCCGGCCTGTATGCAACTGGATATCCACTAGATGAATATCACCAAAAGACTGGACAATTTGGTAGCTGGTATGAGCATACTTGCCACCTTTTGCTACCTTTCGGGTAATAATGGAGTCTTCATCACGCGCAATGGGGGCAATGATATCCCCTTTGCTTTCCAACTCACCCTTGCCCTTTACCAATGCAAAGTAACGTTTTTGAATCGTCTTAGCCTGAAGTTGCTTATCCAAGCGAGCATGGGCATAGCCATGTTTGGCAAAAAGCATGATCCCACTGGTATCCTTGTCTAAACGGGTGACAATATGAACGAGCTGATTTTCATACTGATTGCGAACATAGTAACCCTTGACAAAGTTTGCAATGGTGTTGGAATGAAGGGAGCTAGGAATGGATGCCACTCCTGCTGGTTTGTTGATGGCCAAGAAATGATCGTCTTCGTACAAGATTTCCAAATCACGATCAATGGCATCCAAGGCTTCATAACTTTCCTCAGAGGGAATATCAATCGTTACCTTATCTCCGATATCCAGAAGATAAATGGCATTTTGTTCGACGCCATTGACTAAAATTTGGCCTCCAGAAAACTTGATCTTGGCCAATAAGCCTTTTGAAACCTGATGTTTCTTCAGAAAGGTTTTAACCTTGACATGTTCATCTGCAATAAACTCGAACCTCATTCGTCAATATCTCCGATAAAGGCATCCTTGACCCGATTCCAGAAACTGGTATGGCTTGGGCTCGCTACGAAATTGATCTTGTGATTATCAATCTGGTACTCAATATGGGCGATATTTCGATAGGAATAGGTTGAATTATCGACAGAGAGAATGTGAAAACCTGGCCGGCTAGGCGTGATTTCAATCTTATCTTTTTTGGGAACAATAATCGATGACCCCAAAGTTCGATAGACACGATTATTCAGACTAGCAATTTCAGCAATTTGAAGCGCTTCGATCGTCGGGTGAAGCACAGCTCCTCCCAAAGATTTGTTATAAGCTGTGCTACCTGTAGGGGTCGAAACCGTAATGCCATCCCCTCTGAATCGCTCAAAATGAACGCCATTGATGGTTAAATCAGCCACCATGGTTCGATCGCTGCGTTTGATTGTCGCTTCGTTAAGGGCTCGCATAATCTTCGTATCCCCATTATCAAAAGTCACTTTGACATTAAGGATTGGGTAAGATACCTTAGCACCTGTATCGAACTTGAGATTTTCTACCAACTTGTCAATCTCATCATCTAAATAGTCCGTATAAAATCCAAGATGCCCCGTATGCACTCCAACAAAACGAACCCGATCTAATTGACTCTCGTACTTATGAAAAGCCGAGAGCAACATACCATCCCCACCGATAGAGATCACGATATCCGGATGCTTCTCAGTTAAGATAAAATTATTCTTTTTTAATTTATAACGAAGTTGTTGAAAAACCTCTTCGCTCTGGCGTTTTCGATTTCGAATAATCGAAACCTTTTTACCTGTAGTCCTCATCTGTATCATCACTATTTCCGACGCCATCGTTTAATTTACGATGCATTGGATCAAAAAGAGCTTGCGCCTCCTGAATGGCATCACGAATGGCACCCATTTCCTCATCGAGTTGATAAGCCAAATTCGCGGTGACTTCAAGACGCTTCTTAATCTCGTCCGGAAAATCTCCTTTATATTTGTAATTTAATGAGTGTTCAATGGTGGCCCAGAAATTCATAGACAGAGTACGAATCTGAATCTCTGCCAAAATCGTTTCATAGCCATTAATGGTATCTACTGGATACTCTACCACTACATGATAGCTTCGATACCCACTTGATTTCTTGTGACGAATATAATCTCGTTCTTGAACCACGCGCATATCCTGACGCTTTCGCAAGACTTCTAGGACTTCGTCTACGTCGTCTACAAATTGAACCATGATTCTCAGACCAGCAATATCTTGCATATCTTGAGCCAGGTTCTCTTCAGAAATACTTCTGCGTTCCATCTTTTCGAGAATACTCTCAATCGGCTTCACACGACCGGTCACAAACTCGATTGGGGAATGCTTTTGTTGTTTGCGGTACTGCTTTCTTATCCCACGAAGTTTAATCTTCAATTCCCCAACTGCTTGGATATAGGGATCTAAAAAATTTTCCCAATCAATCGCCATTGAATCACCTTGTCATCTCAAAGTTTTTTGTATAAAATAAACACATCTATTATTATATCATAAAGAGCTTGCAAACGAAAGAAAAGGACGTAGCTATGAATCATTTAGAAATTGAATTTAAAACCTTACTAACCAAGGAAGAGTACCATTCTCTAGAAGACTTTTTCAAGGACCAACCTCCTATCCGGCAAACCAATCACTATATTGACACGCCCGACCATGCTATCCGGAATCATCGGATGGCCTTGCGAATTCGTACCTTAGCTGATCGGGCTGAGCTAACCCTTAAAGTGCCGCAAGATGCGGGACATTTTGAATACAATCAAGCCCTTACTTTTGAACAAGTAGAAACCTTTCTCTCCAAGAAGAAACTCCCTCAAGGTGAGATTGCCAGCTTTCTCACTGATTTAGACATTCCTCTAACTTCCTTAGATGTCTGGGGAAGCCTAGAAACAGAGAGACGGGAGAAAAGAATCCCTAAAGGTTTATTAGCTTTTGACCGTAGTCGCTATAACTCTATCGAGGACTATGAGTTGGAGATGGAGGTAGATGACGCCTCAGATGAAACTTATTTTCACGAATTTCTAAAGGAAAAACAAATTGAATACAAGCCAGCCAAAAGTAAAGTAGCAAGATTGGCCCAAAGTTTGCTAAAAAGCTGAAATTACTGAATTTTTTTGCTAAAATAAGACTAGACAAAAATATCTAAATGAGGATCAAACACATGTCAGAAAAAAACAATATGAAGCTCTTCGCACTCAACTCCAATCAAGAAATTGCACAAAAAATTTCGGAAGTTGCTGGCATCCCACTCGGAAAGCTTTCTTCACGTCAATTCTCAGATGGTGAAATCCAAATTAATATCGAAGAAAGTGTGCGTGGATATGATATTTACATCATCCAATCTACTAGCTTCCCAGTGAACAATCACTTAATGGAATTGTTAATCATGGTAGATGCTTGCCAACGAGCAAGTGCCCATACCGTAAACGTGGTCCTTCCATACTTTGGGTACGCTCGTCAAGACCGCACTGCTGCTCCTCGCGAACCAATTACAGCAAAATTGGTTGCCAACATGCTTGTCAAGGCAGGGGTAGACCGTGTTGTAACCCTCGATCTTCATGCGGTTCAAGTACAAGGCTTCTTCGATATCCCAGTAGACAATTTGTTCACGATTCCTCTATTTGCTGATCACTATATCAAACAAGGTTTAACCGGTTCAGATGTAGTGGTTGTCAGCCCTAAAAATTCTGGAGTGAAACGCGCACGCAATCTTGCAGAATATCTAGATGCCCCAATTGCTATCATCGACTACGCCCAAGACGACTCTAGTCGTGATGAGGGCTACATCATCGGGGATGTTAAAGGTAAAAAAGCAATCCTGATCGATGATATTCTAAATACAGGAAAAACCTTCTCTGAAGCTGCAAAAATTGTTCAACGCGACGGCGCTACTGAGATTTATGCCGTTTCAAGTCACGGACTTTTCGTTAAGGGAGCTGCGGAATTACTAGACCAAGCACCGATTAAAGAAATTTTAGTTACAGACTCTGTAGCAACCAAAGAACAAAAACCAAAAAATGTAAAATACATTACTGCAAGCGAATTGATTGGAGATGCCCTTGTTCGTATCCAAGAGCGTAAACCAGTTAGTCCACTCTTTGCATACCACAAGAAATAAGGTGATGGCGTGATTTATTTTGACAATGCGGCAACCACTCCCCTAAGCCCAGGAGTAATCAAGGTGATGACAGAAACGATGGAAACTAGTTTCGGTAATCCCTCTAGTCTCCACTCCCATGGTCGTCAAGCGAAAAAGATTCTTAGAGATGCTAGGGAATGTGTTGCAACTTGTTTAAAGACCTCTAGTCAACAGATTATCTTCACTTCTGGCGGGACCGAAAGCAATAACACCGTTATAAAAGGCTACTGTCTCAAACATAGACAGCAAGGGAAGCATATTATTACCACGGCTATTGAGCACCATGCCGTACTGGAACCGATTGAGTACTTAGTTAAAGAATATGGATTTGAAGTAACCATCATTCAACCGGTCGATCAAAAAATTCGCCCTGAAGATATTCGAGCTGCACTTCGTCCCGATACAATTTTAGTATCCACCATGTATGCCAACAACGAAACGGGTGATCTCTTGCCTATCAAGGCAATTTCTGACCTTTTAAAAGACCATCCTGCTGCTTTTCATGTCGATGCTGTTCAAGCCGTTGGTAAACTTACTGTAGCCCCTGAAGATCTAGGAGTTGATTTTCTAACCGCATCCGCCCATAAATTTCACGGGCCTAAGGGAGTTGGACTTCTCTATGCTAAAATACCTGACTTCTTCAATCTCTTACACGGGGGTGACCAAGAAGACAAGCGTCGAGCTAGTACAGAGAACTTGATTTCAATTGCTGGAATGGCTCAAGCCCTCAAAGAAGCAACTGATCAGTTAGACGCAAATTATCAGTATATTCAGAGCTTATCTGATCGTATCCTAACTGGCCTAGAAGATTTAGATTTCTATCTGAATGGCACAGACTCCAAGCTTCCTCATGTCTTGAACATTGGCTTCCCTGGTATCAGCAATGATATCCTACTGCTTCGTTTAGATATGGCAGGGATTTCAGTCTCAACTGGCTCTGCTTGTACTGCGGGGACTGTTCAGCCAAGTCATGTCCTTGCAGCGTATTACGGCGAAGATTCTCATCGCTTGAAGGAATCTATTCGCATTAGTTTATCCGAATTCAATACTTCTGATGAAGTCGATATTTTTATTACAAACATTCATAAAATTTTAGGAGAATTACATGGCATTTGAAACATCTGTCTCATTAACAAACTGTGATTACACATACGCAATCCATCCAAATATTAAAAAATATACCCTACGCGACAATACCTTTGCACAAACAAAGGTTGGTAACTACGAATTAAATCGTTTATTAGAAGCTATTCCAAATAGCGGAGATGGCTTTAAGTTAAAAATTATCATCAATAAGGATTTAACAGGATTTAAAATTAACATTACTGATAAGTCAGGCCTTCGTTTGGTGAATATTTTCAAAAATCCAGAAAACAAGATTATCCAACAAAAATTCTACTTCCTCATGGACAGTTTAGTTGAACGTGAGATCTTTGAAAGGATTGAAAAGTAATGACCAATGGTCCTGTAGTCCTCACCTATTTGGATGCATACCAAAAGGAACGTCAGGTTAGCTACGACAACATCGATCACTGTCTATTAGCCTTCTCAGGCTGTGTGACCATTCCAGATTCCTATCAGGTTGTTTCTGTGACCTACAAGGGGCACACCTTACCTTTTACTGGAAGAATCGGTGACTTCTATCGCTATCTGATTCAGTTTGATCAGAGTTTAAGAAATTCTAATTAACTAAGAAAAACACCATTTTGGTGTTTTTTTAGTATAAGATAGTTGCTTTTTTCACAAACTTTTTATAAAATAGATTTGAAAGGTTGTGATATTGTGAAACAAGATAAGACTAATCCAATTCCTCGTGCTACTGCTAAACGACTCTCCTTGTATTACCGCATTTTCAAACGCTTTAATGCAGAGAAAATTGAGCGAGCAAATTCAAAACAAATCGCTGAAGCCATCGGGATTGATTCCGCAACTGTTCGTCGTGACTTCTCCTACTTTGGAGAGCTAGGACGACGTGGTTTTGGTTATGATGTCAAAAAGTTAATGAATTTCTTTGCTGATCTCTTGAATGATAACTCCATCACCAATGTTGCTATCGTCGGGATTGGAAATATGGGGAGTGCCCTTCTTCACTATCGCTTCCATGAGCGAAACAAAATGAAAATTGTCATGGCATTTGATACGGATGATCATAAGTTAGTCGGCACTAAAAGTAAAGATGGTATTCCGATTTACGGCATCTCCACACTAAAAGAAAAACTTGAGGGACAAGAGATTCAAACAGCCATTTTAACCGTTCCAAGTGTAAAATCTCAAGAAGTTGCAGATTTACTGGTTGAAGCTGGTATCAAGGGAATCCTTAGCTTTTCTCCAGTACACCTAACAGTTCCAAAAGATGTGGTAGTCCAATATGTCGATCTAACCAGTGAATTGCAAACCCTTCTCTACTTTATGCGCAAAAATTCATGATAAGCAAAGAGGCTGGGACAAAAGTCCTAGCCTCTCAATTGTCTTTGGATT